>JAOZMV010000093.1 GCA_029934095.1 Desulfuromusa sp.
AAAGGAGTCGAAATATGGGCCAAACAACCGGATTTGCAGTCGGCTCATGGATAGTTCGACAGACTCCTAAGCAAGAGTGGAAAAAGAAAGGGTCACTAAATGTCAGAAGCGGTATCTCATGCAACAGTTAAGATCACTGAAATTTCATTTTATCGCCCCCGCCTTTCATCGGTTTTTGTGGCAATTGTACTGGTCTCCCTCCTCTCCTTACTGTTTGTCTGGTCGCGGATCCATGCGATCAATCTTGAATATAGTATTTCCAGTCTGGAACGTGACATTCGTAGCCATGAACAGCAGATCACAGAACTGAAAATGGAAGCTGCTTTTTTAGCCCGGGATGAGCGGATTGAGAGACTGGCCAGAAAAGATCTGGGGTTGCGTACCCCGTCACCCGGACAAATTATCAGGGTAGAGTGATATGGCGTTAACGGACCGTGGAATTCATATCCGCATCCGCTTTTTTGGTGTTCTGTTTATCCTGGCATTTTTAACTATTGCCGGGCGTGCCTATTACCTTCAAGTGGTGCAGGCTCCAGAGCTACAAAGCCGGGCCGATCAACAACGTCAACGGGTTATCAAGCTGGCACCACAGCGAGGAAGTATCTTTGACAGCAGAGGGGACTCTCTTGCGGTGAGTTTGGCAGCTGAATCGCTTTATGCTGATCCGGCTTTAATTAAAAACCCTCGGCAAGTCGCTGGACAGCTGGGAAAGTTGTTGAAAAGTTCAAAAAAAGAGTTGTTCCGACTGCTCTCGTCAAAGAAGCGTTTCGTCTGGTTGCAGCGGAAACTTGATCCTGAGATTGCTCAGGATGTTCGCGATCTGAAAATCTACGGACTGCAGTTTGTAACCGAACGAAAGCGTTACTACCCACAAGCAAGTATTGCAGCACATGTACTCGGTTTCACCGGATTGGATCCCAAAGGACTTGAAGGGATTGAGCTGGAGTATGATCAGCCTCTACAGGGGACTTCGGGGCGGTTGGTATCGTTACACGATGCCAGAGGCCGGGGGCTGGCCTCAGCGGACCAGCTGGTTCAAGGTGGAGTGGCTGGACATAATCTCTTTCTGACCCTGGATCGGTCGCTGCAATATGTCGCTGAAAAAGAGCTGGCTAAGGTTGTTCGTGAAACCGGTGCTGTCGGTGGAACAATTGTCATGATTGAACCTGCCAGCGGGCGGATTCTGGCGCTGGCCAGCCAGCCTGATTATAACCCGAATATGGCGGGGCGACACCATGCTGCTGAGCGCCGCAATCGAGCTGTCTGCGATATGTATGAACCAGGATCAACCTTCAAGCCATTTTTGTTAGCGGCAGTTTTAGAGGAAGGTTTGGTGCGACCGGGTAAAAAAATATATTGTGAAAAAGGACGCTATTCTGTCGGCGGAAAGATAATTCGTGACCATAAAAAATTCAAACTGTTGAGCCTGAAAGAGACTCTTAAATTCAGTAGTAATATAGGTTTTGCAAAGCTGGGTAAGGCGTTGGAGCGGGAGAAGTATTATTCTTATATCCGTAATTTTGGATTTGGAGAGCGAACCGGACTTGATCTTCCCGGGGAAGCTGAAGGGATACTTCGATCCCCATCACGCTGGTTTGAAATTGACCTGGCGGCAATCTCTTTTGGTCAGGGATTGAGTGTTACCCCGGTTCAAATGGCTGTTGCTATGGCTGCTATTGCTAACGGTGGTTTGCTGATGGAACCCTATCTGGTTGAAAAAATAACGACTGCCGATGGACAGCTGGTGGAAAAACGATTGCCCCAGGTGCGCCGCCGGGTTATCTCAGAAAAAACTGCGCGGCAGGTGAGGGAGATGATGGTGTCAGTTACTGAACCGGGCGGGACCGGTACCAGGGCTGCGCTCTCCGGATATCGAGTTGCTGGAAAAACTGGTACTGCTCAAAAGGTTGACATGGTGACCGGTGGTTATTCGCCAGATAAGCGGGTTTCCTCATTTATCGGCTTTGTCCCTGCAGATAACCCCGCACTGGTTCTCGCTATAACGGTTGATGAGCCGAAGGGAAAAGCCTACGGCGGATTGATTGCGGCGCCAGTTTTTGCGAGAGTTGCCGGTCAGTCACTTAGCCATTTAAATATCCTTCCCAAGGGAACCGTTGTCGCCCTGACAAAGGAACAGTTAGCCGTAGAGCCATTACCCGATTTAGCGATCTTGATCCCCGAGGGAAAAGCAAATGATGGCCTGAGGATGCCGAATTTTTCGGGGATGAGTTACCGGCAGGTGTTACAGACAATGCAACAAAAAAATCTGAATCTTAAACTTTCAGGAAGCGGTCAGGTGATTAAACAACATCCCGCTCCGGGCAAAATTATCCATTATGGAAAATCAGCCTGGATCCGTTTTGGGGTGTAACATATGTCTGGTGTGCAGGGACAACCTATGAAACTGGAAAAGTTGCTGGAAAGAATCCAGCCCCTGGAAATTCTTGGTTCTTCAGAGCTTGTCGTCACTGGGCTGACCTATGATTCGCGTCAGGCACAGCCGGGAACAATTTTCTTTGCCCTGCCTGGAGTCAAGGTCGATGGAGTCGATTTCATTCCCCAGGCTTTGGTAAATGGAGCCGTAGCGATTATTGCTGAACGGCTTCCGGAATCCTGCCCGGCGGATGTCTGTTTTGTCCGGGTTGCCAATGCTCGCTTGGCGATGGCAAAAATAGCGGCCGGATATTATGGAGATCCGACGCTCGGGGTTCCAGTGATCGGCGTGACCGGCACAAATGGTAAAACGACAACGACCTATCTGCTTGAAGCGATACTCAAACAGGCAGGATTGTCGCCGGCTGTTTTCGGCACGGTTGAATATCGTTTCAACAGTATGTGTATTACGGCCGAGCGCACGACGCCTGAATCGATCGATCTGATGCGGATGATGGCTGATTTCAGGGAGCAGGGCGCCGCTGCGCTGGTTCTTGAAGTTGCCTCGCATGCCTTGGAACAGCACCGCGTAGACGGTATTCATTTTGATCTGGCGGTATTTACCAACCTGACCCCGGAACATCTTGACTATCATCTTGATATGGAAAGCTATTTTACCAGTAAAAGCAGACTTTTTACCGAGTTGCTCGGTGACGGGGCAGCGGTGATCAACAGCGACGATTCTTTCGGCAGGAAACTGCTGCAGGAAAATAGCAGCTGGACCTCTTTTGGCTTGAATGCCGAGGCGGATGTTCATCCGCAGCAAGTTGAGGTCGGTCGCGACGGGATTCGTGGCGCTTTCTCATGCGCTGATGAAAGCCTGATGGTTGAAAGCGGAATGATCGGTGACTTTAACGTCAGTAATCTGCTGGCGGCTGTTGCGGCAGCTCATCAGCTTGGAATCGGACATGATTCAATTGCCAAAGGGATTGCTGCAGCACCTCAGGTTCCGGGACGAGTGGAGAAAATCAAAAATAATCGGGGAATATTGGCTCTGGTCGATTATTCCCATGGCAGTGATGCTCTGGAGCAGGTGTTAAAGACACTTAAGAAACTTGAATCTCGGCGGCTGGTGACCGTTTTCGGTTGCGGCGGGGATCGTGATAAGGGCAAGCGACCTGTTATGGGGGCGGTGGCAACTCGCTACTCTAACTTGGCAATATTGACTTCGGACAACCCGCGCACGGAAGATCCGCTGGCAATTATTGAGCAAATTCGCGCCGGGGCGGTGAATGCTGGTGGTAAAGAGTTGAACGAGGCTGAGGCAGCGGGAGCGGAAGAGGGGTTTATCGTTATCCCTGATCGCCGTGCCGCGATCGAATTTGCCGGGAATCTTGCTGAAGAGGGTGATCTGTTGTTGGTCGCAGGTAAAGGGCATGAGGATTACCAGATTCTGGGAACGGAAAAAATCCATTTTGACGATCGCGAAGAGCTTTATCGAGTGCTGAATGAGTCTGCAATTATTGGCGGTGAGATTGGAGCTGAAAAGTATGTTTGATCTTCAGCGGATTGCGCAAATTGTTGACGGAAATTATTCCGGCAGAAAGGTCAATTGTCCGTTGAGTGGAATCTCTACTGACAGTCGCAATCTGACTCCCGGAGAGCTCTTTGTCCCCCTGCGTGGAGAGCGTTTTGACGGTCATGATTATCTCAGCCAGGCAGTCAACAATGGTGCTGCAGCTTGTTTGAGTGAAGAGGTTATTGCCGGTTTGAGTGTTCCGGTGGTGCGAGTTGAAAATACGCTGCAGGCGCTTGGAGATATAGCCGCCGCTTGCCGCTTGCAGCTCAGTGGACCGTTGGTCGCTATCACCGGATCAGCTGGAAAGACAACGACCAAGGAGATGCTGGCGAAAATTTTGGAACAGGTTGCTCCGGGGCTGAAAACTGCTGGAAACTTCAATAACCTTATCGGCTTGCCACTGACTCTGTTCCGTTTGGAAGAACAACATCAGTGGGCGGTTCTGGAGATGGGTACCAGCGCTCTCGGTGAAATCAAGCGCTTGACTGAAATTGCTCAACCAACAATCGGTATCATCACCAACATTGGTGCAGCTCATCTGGAAACTTTACGAGGATTGGATGGTGTTGCCAGGGCAAAAGGGGAGTTATATGCCGGGTTGCAGGGGGGGACAGCCATTCTCAATCTCGATGATTCCCGGGTGTCACAGTTGCCGGTTGCCAATGGAGTTAAGAAGCTCACTTATGGTTTGTCGGAACAGGCCCAGGTACGAGCTGAAGCCATTGAAGATAAAGAAAAGGGGGTTAGCTTCGACCTTTTAATAGCGGGTCAACGTTATCCTGTTCAATTGAGCCTTCCCGGTCGTCACAACGTATCCAATGCATTAGCTGCAGCTGCAGCAGCAATGGAAATGCAGGTTCCTGCAGAGAAAATTGTTTCAGGATTGAGCCGTTTTGTTGCGATTCAGGGGCGGATGGATCTTTATCCCCTTCCATGCGGCGGATTACTGCTTGACGATAGTTATAATTCCAATCCCCTTTCAGCGGCTGCCGCACTTGATGCTCTGGTGTCGTTATCCGGGCAGGGTCGGCGGGTTGCGGTGTTGGGCGATATGCTTGAGTTGGGAGAAGCTGCTGTACAAATGCATGAAGAACTGGGCGCACAAGCGGCCGACGCTGTTGAGTTGTTGATCGGGGTTGGCCAGTATTCTGCCGCCCTCTGTCGAGGGGCAGAAAGTGCAGGGATGAAGCCCGGACAAGTAATAGAAGTTCCAGACGCTGCTGCGGCAATCAAATATCTGCATGGGCGACAACGATCTGGAGATAAAATTCTTCTGAAAGGATCACGGGGAGTTCATCTGGAGTTGCTGGCAGATGCCCTGAAAACTACGGTGGATACCCCTCTGCACGGGAAGAAGGGAGACTAGCAGTTGCTATATCACCTTTTATATCCTCTCCATACTGACTACTCAGTGCTGTACGTTTTTCGCTACATCACTTTTCGTACTATTTATGCAACCATTACTGCCCTGATGATTTCATTTATCCTCGGTCCCTGGATGATTGCAGCTTTACAACGGATGCAAATCGGCCAGACCATCCGTAAAGTTGGCCCGGAATCCCATTTTAAAAAAGAGGGGACACCGACCATGGGTGGGGCATTGATTTTACTGGCAATTATTTTCCCGACACTCCTCTGGGCCGACCTGACAAACCCGTTTATCTGGATCACATTGCTGGTGACAGCAGGTTATGGCACGATCGGATTTATTGATGACTATATGAAGGTCGTGCGCAAGAGCAGTGCAGGTATATCCGCCCGGCAGAAGTTGTTCTGGCAAATCCTGATCGCCCTGATAGCAGCATCGGTACTTTATCGTTGTGGTGATTTCAATACCCACCTGAGTTTACCTTTTTTCAAAAATGTGAATCCTGATCTGGGAATTTTCTATATTCCATTTGCAGTTCTGGTGATGGTTGGGGCGAGTAATGCGGTGAATCTGACCGATGGTCTTGACGGCCTGGCAATCGGTCCGATGATCATTGCGTCTGCTACCTTTTTACTGCTGGCCTATTTGGCCGGAAATGCAAAGCTTTCCAGTTATCTGCAAATTACCGGAATTCAAGGGGCTGGCGAGTTAGCAATTCTTTGTGGCGCAATGGTTGGCGCAGGACTTGGATTCCTGTGGTTCAACAGCTATCCGGCTCAGGTGTTTATGGGTGATGTTGGCAGTTTGTCTCTCGGTGGTGCGCTGGGAACTATTGCTGTTATTACCAAAAATGAATTTGTTTTAGTGATTGTCGGTGGAATCTTTGTGATCGAAGCTCTTTCGGTCATTGTTCAGGTTGTCTCATTTCGTTACTGGGGACGGCGGGTTTTCCGGATGGCAC
>JAOZMV010000094.1:0-4739 GCA_029934095.1 Desulfuromusa sp.
GTTCAATCATCCAGAATTCAGCAGCATGGCGGCTGGTATTGGAATTTTCAGCCCGAAAGGTTGGACCAAAAGTGTAAATATCAGAAAATGCCGTGGCAAATAGTTCCCCCTGTAACTGCCCGCTGACCGTCAGACCGGTGCGCTCACCAAAAAAATCTTGCCCCCAGTCAACCTTGCCATCCTGCTGTGGTGGATTGGTCGGATCGAGGGTAGAGACCCGAAACATCTCCCCTGCCCCCTCACAATCATTGGTGGTGATAATCGGAGTCTGCACATTAAGGAAACCCCGCTGTTGAAAAAATTGATGGGTTGCAAAAGCGAGCGCGCTACGCATCCGAAATACGGCACCAAAAGTATTGGAACGGGGCCGTAAATGGGCGATGGAACGTAGATATTCAAGGCTATGGCGCTTTTTCTGCAATGGATAGTGTTCATCGCTGGAACCAATAATTTCAACATTCTGAGCCTGAACTTCCCAGGCCTGGCCAGCAGCAGGTGATTCAACCAGCGCCCCGGTAATCGCCAGACACGCGCCAGTACCAACCTTGGACGCTGCCTCGTAATTATCAAGATCCGGACTCAAAACAATCTGCACAGAAGCAAAGCAACTGCCATCATTCAAGGTAACAAAAGCAACCCCCTTGCCCCGCCGGATAGAACGGACCCAGCCCCTAACACAGACCCCCTCTTTCACCGACGGTGACTGTAACAGTTCTTTAACCGAAGTTCTTAGCAAGCGATCCATTCTTAGTTTCCTTTCAGGAGTGGAGCAGAATTTTTCCTATTATCTCCGGATTAAGTGATGATCTGCAAGGGGTATAAAAAAAAGACCGTCCGGAATCGAACCGTCTTTTAATTTTATCTGTAGCGACATGTCATCCGGCGAATTGATAAAACGCCGGCCATGAATTCAAAGAAAAGCCCCCGTAGCGATCAATCTTCGAGGTTTATTATCTCACGTGGAGTGGTGGTAGCTGCGCCAGGAGACTGTCGGACTATACAGACTGAAGCGAAGTTTATTTCATGAGCAAGGCTGGCAGCCAGGCCACTGATAGATTGCATTTTTTCTGAACGGACCGGCATTTATTCCAAACGGCTTCTCTCAGTCACATCATCTAGATGGATAACTGCGCCAACTTCACCCGCTAAAGAGAGGGGATAAATCAGAATATCAAAATAGCGGCTCCGACCATCCTTCCCCTTTTTCAGGCTCTCAACTTTCAGTAACCGGACCGGTTTTTTAGTCCGTAAGGTCTCCTCCAGGGCTAGCATGTAAACAGTCGACTTGAATAACTGACAAACCTGTTCCAAGGAACGGCCTTTGACTTCTGCTGCTGAGAGAATATTCTCCTGCTCAGCCCGTTTGTTCCACAGGGTCACCTCCAAATCGGCATTTACACCAATCAATATAAAGGGCATTGAATCGATAATATTTTGCAGGTAGGATTGTAATTGTTGCAACGAATCCTGAGCCGCTTTACGGCTGGTAATATCTGTAATGACCCCTTCCGCACCAATCGCAGTACCTGTTTCATCGTAAATCAGGCAACTAGAGAGAGATACCCAGAAAGTCCCCCCTTTTTGACGGGACACCTCAACTTCATAGTTTACAAGAGCCTTTTTCTCCGACAAAAGAACTGCCATCTGTTGGCGTGCCTGAGGATCAACGAACAGCTTTTTGCCAACATCGTTAAGGTGGTGAAGTCCCTCAAACAATGAGTCAAACCCCAAAATTGAAACGGCGGCGGGGTTCAGATCGATAATTTTCCCCGATAAGGTGGCACGGAAAATCCCCTCCTTCATGTTACTGTGAAGACCCTTATAATGTTTCTCTGACCCCTTCAGAGCCACCACACTCTTTTCCAGACTGGAGAGCATCCGATTAAAACCGGTCTCAATATTGTTCCATTCATCGTACCGTTCCAGTTGCATTAAGGAGCGGTGATCTCCCTCTTCAAATTGTTGCAGCCGGGCACTGACCATCTCCAGAGGAGATTGAATATGTTTATTGAACAAATTTTTCAGGAATATCCAGGTGATAAGAGTCACCAAAAATAACAGGATCAGTATTGTCGTCACTGCCGTCAGAGTCAAGTTGTTGACCTCCCCTCTGACATTTTCCACGGTAACAACTGTCTGCCGATCCAGTTGCTCCATACTGGTTAAAATGCGTGCCGAGAGCTGATCAAGATTCTGGTTTAATTCCCCCAAACGAACCATTTCTGCCAGATATTGTTGCATAAGGTACTGATAATAGAGAAAGTGATCAACCAGATGCTTGCTTAAACGGTCGACAGGGGGAGCTGCCATGGTCAGGGGTTGCAGTTGCGTAATCAAACTATGCAGTTCATCTGTCAGGGGGATGGGGGCATCTATTGATGTCGAAAGCAAGTGAATAGGGTTTTCCTCAGCATTAAGTTTTGCCATTTCAAGAAGACTTACTCGATATCCAGAAAGCAGAACTCTCAAATCGTTTAAGTCACCAGTTGCAGCTCCGACAATCCTTAAATTTGCAATTTTCTCGTCGATTATATCCTGAACCAATAGTGCTATCGCACCGATCTCCTGATCCTGCTCAGAGCGCCAGAACAAGAGGTAGTTGACCCAACTGCGACGTTCCTGATAAACAGTAAATTGCTCTTGCAGTTGACTTAAGAGGGATCTTAAATCGGGACTATGGGTAGCCGCTTTGAGACTCTCGATATCCCGCTGAAGACCTTTGCTTTCAGCTTCAAACCAATTATTATCGAGATAAAAAGTGTTTTTAAATACATTCAGACGGACATTCAATAATCCAAAATCACGACTGCTCTGCGAATTATTAACAATTGTATCGACACTATCTACAACAGCATGATTGATACTTGTACGCACGTTACTGGAATTTTTATAGAGACTGATAGCCATCAGGATAAAAACCACTCCAACAGCTAAAGAGACCAGTCTCAACCGGCTTCTGATTGATATATGGTTGTTCTGTATATTTGCCATTTAGACCACCTTCAGGGAACCTGTTGTTTATCTCCCAAAACACTATCATGCAGCCCCACCTCCCCACTATATCGATAGATAGTTAATAAAAACAAATGTAGCATGACATCGCGCCAATAAACAACAAAAAAAGGGGGCGCATTGCACCCCCTTTTTGAATTATCCGATACTAGGAAACTATCGGACTTTACAAGAATCTACTACGATCCGCAAAGCCCGACAGTCTCCTAGGCACTTTAGCTGTGTTCCCGGGATTTCAGAAACTCCACCCCTTGCCACTCCTCCATGGTGTGGCCCAAGCGCCATTCACTCGCCGCGAGATAGGTCAGGTGACCTTCTGCATCGTGCGCAAGTCTCCCCTGCTCCTTTTTCTGGAATTCTTCAAATAATTTTCGATCATCACATTCAACCCACCGCGCAGTCGTATAATCGACCCCCTCGTAAACGGCGTTGACGTTATATTCTGCCTTAAGTCGCTCCATCGTCACATCAAACTGCAACACTCCGACTGCTCCGAGGATAAATTCTGCACCGGTCACCGGTTTGAAAACCTGCACTGCGCCCTCTTCCGCCAGTTGGGTCAACCCTTTCTGCAATTGTTTCGATTTTAACGGATCCCGCAAACGAACCCGACGAAAGTGTTCCGGGGCAAAGCTGGGGATTCCGGTAAACTTGAGAGACTCTCCGGTGGTGAAAGTGTCACCAATCTTGATTGTCCCATGGTTGTGGAGCCCGATAATATCACCGGGATAAGCCTCCTCAACATGGGCCCGGTCCTGAGCCATAAAAATAGTGGCATTTGAGAGTGAAATCTCTTTGCCAATCCGATGATGTTTTACCTTCATTCCCCGAGCAAATTTTCCGGAACAGATCCGTAAAAATGCGATTCGGTCACGGTGAGCCGGATCCATATTTGCCTGAATTTTAAAAACAAATCCCGAAAACTGCTCTTCGTCCGGCTCGACAATTCGATCTACAGTTTCCCGCAATCCGGGTGGTGGTGCCAGTTCGACAAACGCGTCCAGCATCTCCTGCACCCCGAAGTTATTGATGGCGCTGCCGAAAAAAACCGGGGTCTGGCTGGCACGTAGATAATCAGCCATATTAAACGGGTTTGCCGCACCCTCCAGCAACTCAATATCATCCCGCAATTCATCGGCCTGACTCCCCAGCAATTCGTCCACTTGCGGGTCATTTAAATCGGCAATTTTAATTGTCCGGGTACTGCGAATATCGTCACCGGGACGAAACAGGTTCAACTCTTTACGGTAGAGATTATAAACCCCTTTAAACCGTTTTCCCATGCCGATAGGCCAGGAGAGTGGCGTACACTCAATCTGAAGTTTTTCCTCGATGTCAGCAAGAATATCGAGAGGCTCCAGCCCTTCGCGGTCAAGCTTATTGATAAAAGTCAGCACCGGCGTATTGCGCATCCGACAGACTTCCATCAGCTTTTCGGTCTGTGGCTCAACCCCCTTCGCACTGTCGATCACCATCAGGGCACTGTCAACGGCAGTCAAAACCCGATAAGTATCCTCAGAAAAATCCTGGTGACCCGGAGTATCGAGCAGGTTGATTTCAAAATCGCGGTAATTAAACTTCATCACCGAAGAAGAAACCGAAATCCCCCGTTCTTTCTCAATACTCATCCAGTCACTGGTAGCATGACGATTCGATTTTCGTGCCTTGACCGTTCCCGCCATCTGGATCGCCCCACCGAACAACAATAATTTTTCGGTCAGGGTGGT
>JAOZMV010000094.1:4839-6276 GCA_029934095.1 Desulfuromusa sp.
TGATATTTCATCGCCATGCGGGTGATAGCTGCGGTTGTATAGGCCTTACGACCAAAAAAATTGGTAACGACTGAACCGGGGGGAGAAATATGCTGATCAAGAAGAACAGCAACAACTCTCTGACTCTGTAATGATTTAAGAATCAGCCGAGCTCCCTTGCGGCTATTAAGAACCTTGGTCCCGAAAGAGGTCCGGATCTCCTCAAAAAATTGATCCGAGAGTTGGTTTTTCATCGGTTTTGCCACCACATCAAACGGGATGCCAAGCTCCGGAAAGACAAATTGCCCCACTTCCCAGAAACCGAGGTGGCCGGTCAATATAATAACCCCTTTTTTTAACGCCAGTGCATCCTGTAGGCGGTTCAGATCTACCAGTTCGAAATAGCGCTGAAGATCATCACTGCCGGGTCTGAACTTATTTAAACAGAGCATCTCAACAACACTCATGCCGATATGCTCAAAATTTCTCCGGACATTCTTTTCAATCTCTGCCGCACTCAACTCAGGCAGCGCCACGCTCATATTTTCTTTTGCGAGTCGGGAACGATTGTGCAGGGCCCGCATCGACAATCGTCCCACAAACCGTCCCAAAGCCAGAGCACTCTGACGCGGCAAATATCTGACAATAACTGCAAACACCTTTAAAGCGAGGTATTCGGCACGGTGCTTAGCAGAGATTGGTGCTATTTTGGCCATTTGGAGACAACTCCAGAAAATAATTTTAAACTGATCGACCGGACACTATAGCGCAACTGATCAACAAGAATAAAGTGCGTTTTTTATCGGCAGCGGAACATTACTCAAGACTAACACAATATCATCGGACAAGCCCTTGACCAACCGATTCGATACTTTTATGCTGCGCAGTTGAATCCTCTGAAATCCATTCCCAAGGAGAAAAATATGGCCGTCTTTGAAGTTAATCACCCCCTGGTCAAACATAAGCTGGGCCTGATCCGCCAACACGATATCAGCACCAAAGATTTTCGTGATCTCGCCTCTGAAATTGCCCGCTTGCTCACCTATGAAGCCACTAAGGATCTTGAAACTGAACCGGAAACAATCACCGGCTGGAACGGCCCGGTTAATGTAGAGAAAATTAAAGGGAAAAAAATCACTGTGGTTCCGATCCTCCGTGCCGGATTGGGGATGATGGATGGGGTTCTTGACCTGATCCCCAGCGCCAGGGTCAGCGTTGTCGGGCTCTATCGCAACGAGGAAACGCTGGAACCGGTCGCCTACTATGAAAAATTCACCAGCAGCATAGGTGACCGTACCGCTCT
This sequence comes from Desulfuromusa sp., assembly GCA_029934095.1. Taxonomy (GTDB): domain Bacteria; phylum Desulfobacterota; class Desulfuromonadia; order Desulfuromonadales; family Geopsychrobacteraceae; genus Desulfuromusa. The sequence continues at coordinate 6,122 of JAOZMV010000094.1, forward strand.
GATCCTTGATCCAATGCTGGCAACCGGCGGTTCACTGGTCGCCTGTATCGACATGCTGAAAAAGGCCGGCTGTACCAGCATCCGCGGACTGTTTCTGGTAGCCGTTCCGGAAGGGATTGCCGCAGTTGAAAAAGAGCATCCCGACGTTGATATCT
>JAOZMV010000095.1 GCA_029934095.1 Desulfuromusa sp.
TCAACCAGGGTTTCTTCCTCTCCCTTTTGTTGCTTGTCCTGCTGTTTTTTTAACTTTTCTTCAGCTTTTTTCAATTGCTTTGCCTTTTTCTCGTTTTTTTTCTGTAAATTTTTCTCTTTATTCCGCCAGGCATGGCTGAGCAGAAGCCCCAAAATCACTCCGATAAGCAGTGCAGAGAGAACTAACAGTGCTTGTGAAACAGAATATTCCCACTTTAGAAAATGGATGGGAATCAAAGTGCCATTCTGCACCACATAAATAAGTACCGGAGTCAAAAGCAATAAACCCGCCAGCAATTTTGTTTTCATTTCTACTCCCCTGTTTCACCAGATATACTTTGCTGCGTTCAGGTATAAAACAAAAACCAGCAGTTTGCAGTAAAAAATAACTCTATCGAGAAAAAAAGACAAAAAAATGGGGAACCCTGCTGGTTCCCCAATATGAACGTAGGAGGTAACGTCCAAGAAATTTGTATCGGTCATCTGATGCTGAGCAGAGCACCAGATAACCTTGGTTGACTACTTATTGATCCGCAGTGCCAGATAGCGACTCGTGTCACCTTGCCGCACCAGAAGAAGGACAGTTTTCTTGTCACTCTCCTTGATCAACCTTTTCACCTGTTCAGGAGTTTCTACTTCTTTTCGGTTCACTTCTTCAATTAAATGGCCTCGCCGGATTCCAGCGCGTGCGGCTATCGATCCAGGCTCAACCTTACTGATCAGAACTCCATCTATCCCCTCATAGCCAAGCTGTTCAGCCAGATCTGCTGTCAACTTCTGTAAACTGATACCAAGTTCAGAAAGTTCACCACTACTGATCGGATGACCATCTTTATCTGTATCCATGGCACCTATTGTCGCCTTAATTTTTTTCTTGCTTTCCCCACGAAGAACCAGTAATTCAACCTTGCTTCCTGGTCTGGTCATCGCTACTTTATTGCGAAAGCTCGCAACCGCAGTAACTTTCTCACCATCCAGTTTCAGGATGACATCGCCCTGCTGCACACCAGCTTTCTCCGCGGGTGAATCTTCCAGCACCTGAGCAACTAATATCCCTTCATGTTGATTAATACCAAAAGACTCCGCCAGATCTTTATTCAAATCCTGGATATAAACCCCCAACCGACCACGGGTTACACCACCATCCTGGATCAATTGTTGACGGATGTTCTTGGCCATATTGATTGGAATTGCAAAGCCAATCCCCATGTAACCACCGCTACGGCTATAGATTGCGGTATTCATTCCGACAACCTCACCATCCAGATTAACCAATGGTCCACCTGAATTTCCGGGATTGATTGCCGCGTCCGTCTGGATAAAGTTTTCATAATCACTCAGGCCCATACCGCTGCGCCCCTTAGCACTGACAATCCCGGCCGTCAGGGTATGGGACAAACCAAAGGGATTACCAAACGCCAAAACCCAGTCACCAACCTCAAGTTGATCAGAGTCACCCAGTTTTAAAGCCGGGAGTTTCTCATCCACATCAATCTTGATCAGAGCAACATCGGTAGGGGGATCAGTACCAATAATTTTTGCTTCATATTCACTGCCATCCAGTAATTGAACAGTCACCTTATCCGCATCAGCAACCACATGATTATTGGTCATGATGTAACCATCAGCTGAAACAATAAAGCCCGAACCCTGTCCCGCAGCATTGTGCTTGGGAGTTTGGTGAGGTGACCTTTTCTGCTGCGGAGGCTGACCGAAGAAGCGCCGTAAAAGTTCATCATTAAAAGGGCTGCCACCAAAAGAATCCGAGCCCATACCCCGCTGTTTGACCTCTTTTTCCACCTTGATAAAAACAACCGCCGAACCAACTTGCTTGGCAACACTCCGGAACGCTTTACCGGTTTCCCGCAGATTCTCCAGCCCAGCATCCTGTGCACTTGCTGTCCGGGTTGATAATGATCCATCTATTCCAGAGACCAGCAACAGGAGCAGCAAAAGAAAAACTGAATGTTTAACCATGTTCATGATCGACCCCCTACACATAAACTCTCCGCTTCAGTCCGGAGGCAGGTGGAGTGAACCAGCTCGATCATTTCGTCCAGGTCAAAAGGCTTATCAATCGTTGCTGTCGCACCAAAACGGCGTGCGGTAGCATGGGTCATTGTGTCACCAAAGGCGGTCATGCAGATAAAAGGGGGACAACATGGATTGTCAATCTGGCTTTCTAAAACCTCAAGGCCCGAAAGTGCCGGCATCCTCACATCAGTGATAACCAGATCATATTTGTCGCCCTGTTTCAGTTGCTCCAGTAACTGCAGCCCATTATCGCAACTTGTGACCTGGTATCCGGCGCGCGATAAAACAACTATCAGCAGTTCGCGCAACTCCAGATCATCCTCAGCGAGAAGTATTTGTGGGTGAATATCGAGACAGACAGCTTCCATTTAAAAAATCTCCAAAAATTCATACTTGAATAGTCTTTTATTTAGCAATCATCATGCCAAAGACAAAGCTCGGAAAATGGGGATTTAGATGGAATCAAGGGTGGGGCAAAAAGACCCTGCGGGGCAGAATGCCCCACAGAGAAGAGGGATTTAAGTTGTTCAGCTATCTTTCAATTTACGGTAGAGGGTTTTACGATCCACTCCCAATAGCCGGGCTGCCAGAGTTCGATTATCATTCAGCTGTTCGAGAACCTGATGGATATAGCGGCGCTCCATCTCTTCCAGAGGGAGAATATGACCGGTCGCAACGAGACTAGCCGGCAACGAAACTCCACCATTGGGATGTCTGATCTGCTCGGGAAAATCCTCCATAATCAGCTGGTCATGGTCAGTGAAGGCAAGGGCGCGTTCAATCACATTGCGTAACTCACGAACATTCCCTGGCCAGTGGTAAGCCAGCAAACTGGCAGCCGCCGGTTGCGCCAGACCGGACACCGATTTATTGAAACGCTGACTGAGTTGCTCGATAAATCTGAACGCCAGAAGCAGGATATCGTTGCCCCGGTCACGAAGCGGTGGCAACTCCAGCTGAATAACGTTGAGACGGTAAAAAAGATCACTGCGAAATCGCCCCGCTGCTACCGCAGCTGCCAGATCCTGATGACTTGATGCCAACACCCGGACATCACAGTCAATTTCTTTGCTGCCCCCCAATGGACGAACCTTATGGTCCTCCAGAACCCGCAGCAGTTTAGGTTGCAAAGCCAGAGGCAACTCGGCGATTTCGTCCAGCAACAGAGTTCCACCCGAAGCCTCAACAAACAACCCTTTACGATTTTCCCGAGCATCAGTAAAAGCACCCCGGACATGACCGAAAAGTTCACTTTCAAGCAGATTTTCTGGTAAAGCGGCACAGTTTATAGCGATAAAAGGCTCGTCACAGCGCTGACTCTGCTGATGCAGGGCACGGGCCACCAGCTCTTTACCGGTACCACTTTCACCACATATAAAAACCGAAGTATCCAAATCGGCGATCCGCATTATTTGCTGTTTGACTTCCTGGAAAACCGGGCTGTCACCCAACATCTCATCATCTGATCGCTGGCGGCGCACCTGGTTTTTCAACAGGCGAACCTTCTCCTGCAAATGGCGATGCTGCAAAGCCCGTCCCAGAGAAATGTTCAGGAGATCAAGATCAACAGGCTTGGTAACAAAATCGTAGGCTCCGGCTCTGAGGGCTGCGATTGCCGTTTCCAGGCTGCCAAAGGCGGTCATAATTACGACCGGGAGATCCGGACGGTTGCGCTGAAGTTCGGCACAGAAATCGATCCCGCTGACCCCCGGCATATTGAGATCAGTCAGAACAATATCAATTTCCTGTTGCTGGAGTATTTCGCGAGCAGCAACCACATTGAGAGCAGTCCGGACGCTGTGACCACGACGGCTGAAATCTTCCTCAAGCAACTCACAGAGAGCTTGATCATCATCAATGACCAGAATTTTCCCCGGCAGATTATTTACCGTCATACCAGTTCTCCACTTGGGTTTTCGGGCAGATAAACACTAAAACAACTTCCCTCTCCGGGAGTGCTGCTGACATCAATCCAGCCGCCATGCTCCTCAATAATTCCATGAGCAATTGACAAACCAAGTCCGGTCCCTTGCCCAATATCCTTGGTGGTAAAAAACGGATCAAAAATCTGGCGTAGAGTCTCTGGTTCGATTCCTGTCCCCTGGTCACAAACTTGCAAACAAACCCAATTCATATCCCCATTTTCAATATTTTCCGGGGGTTCAACAGCTGAAGTATAGCAGCTGATCAAAGTGATATTTCCACCATCCGGCATAGCTTGGATACCGTTCAGTGTCAGGTTGAGCAACACCTGCTGCAGCTGTGCAGGATCAACATAAACCGGCAACGGCTGTTCAGCCTCGCTGATCACCAGATCAATACCCTGCTCCCGCGCTGTTGGTTCCAGCAGTGGTTTCAGGGTTTGCAGCACCACACTCAGATCAACCGATTGTTTCTGGGATTTCCCCCGCCGGGCAAAGCTGAGTAACTGGCGCATAATCCCGGTCATACGATCAGCCTGTTCACCGATAATTGTCGCTGATCGGGAGATATCATCCGGCTTCATCCCGGCACTGTGAATCAATTTAGCACGACCGGCAATAACATTTAACGGTGTTCCCAACTCATGAGCTATCCCTGCCGACAGCTGCCCCAAAGTTGCCAGACGTTCCGTATGCCGCAATTTTTCCAGAGCTTCAATTCTTTCGTTATTGGCAATTTGTTCTGCCGCACGGGCTTCGGCCAATTGACCACGCATGCGTTCGATGGTGCCTGACAGTTCGGCTATTTCACCACTGCCGGGGACATTGATACTGGTGGTAAAGTCGCCAGAGCCAATCCGTTCCGCCTGGGCGCGCAATTTTCGCATCGGACGACCAATCCAGATGCTGCCGAGGACCCCCATAAGCAGTACCCCGGAGGCGACGGAAACACCGACCACAATCGCTGAACGGCGAAGACTTTCCTGAACATAATCATGCATTTCATCCATTGATTCAGAAAGCTCAATGGCACCGATTCGACCATCTTTTGTATAGAGTGGCAGGTAGGTCAGGAGGAAATCCTGGCCATCGGGCGACCCGGCAAGCAATGCCACCGTCTCTTCATTGTACAAATCTTCCAACTGTTCAACCGGAACCCGTGGCTGGTGTTGCGATAATATTTCACCGTCAAGCCAGACCCAGCGTACCAGGGTAGATTTATAATCTTGATTGGCTTTCTTCAGGAAGGCAATTGCAACCGCCTCACCACGCTGCTGCCAGAGTTCGGACACAATAAACCGTAAATTTTCTCCAACATGTCGTGCTTCACGGCTGAGGTTTTTTTTCAGCTGATCCCGTTCCCGCTGGATCGAGAAATAGCTGTAGGCAGAAAAAACCAGGGCGACCCCGAGGAGAACAGCAAAAGTTATTTTAACAGTCAGACGCATCGTTTCTTTTCTCAGCCAGCAGCCTGTCGGACTATCTGGGCTGAAGCGAAAATTTGATCGTTTGAGATCAGATTTTGGCTCATTTGAGAGTAATAGCCGTAGCTATTGGTCGAAAAGGAGCTGAAATATGAGCCAAACGGACGAATTTGCAGCCAGTCCATTGATAATCCGACAGGCTGCTAGGAGTTCAAACAGCTTCTAATCTTGCGTTGCCCTGAGCAGGTTGTCAAGCAGCAGGAAAATTCTTCAAAAAAAATAAAAGCCCGATCACAATGACCGGGCTTTTATTTCAACCAGTTACATATTATATCAATTGATCTCAATCACCTTCAGCACCTTCATCCTCCTCCTCATCTTCGTCATCAACGACAACTTTTTTCTTACCGAACAAACGAGCAACGATAATTCCAATCTCGTATAAAACAATGAACGGCAGGGCGATGGACGCTTGAGAAAAAATATCCGGTGGCGTCAATACCGCTCCCATGACGAAAGCCAGCAGCAGGGCAAATTTACGATTTTTTGACAGCCATTTATGATCAACAATCCCCAGCCGGGCAAGAAAAAAAATGACAATCGGCAGTTCAAAAACCAGCCCGAAAGCAATCAGCAAACGGGAAGCCATGGTTAAATAGGCTCCCATTGATAACATCGCGTTGATGCCACCGACATTGGTTCCATAATTGATCAGAAAAGAAAAGATCATTGGAAAGACAAGGGTAAAGCCAAAAAAAGTTCCCGTGCCAAAACAGAGAGAACTGAAAAAAACAAAAGGGATAGCAAGACGTTTTTCATGGCCATAGAGAGCCGGAGCAATGAAACTCCAAAGCTGCCAGATAA
>JAOZMV010000005.1 GCA_029934095.1 Desulfuromusa sp.
TTTCAGTGTTTTTCCGTGGACAAAAAAGGTTTTGGTTCTGACTGTTTGGCTTTTGACTTGCTCCAGACTCAGTCATGATGCTTAAATTGCCTGGTTATGAAATTAGACCTGATAAAACATGTTGTTGCTGAACTGGCAGAACCCTTAGCTGGTGCCAGGGTGTCCAAAATTTATCAACCCGCGCCGGAAATTATACTGTTTAAACTCTGGAACGGCAGGGAGACTCTGCGTTTGTTGCTATCAACAGAGGTGCAGAAAAGTCGTCTTCATCTCACCGACCGCACTTGGCCTAATCCACATATTCCCCCACGTTTTTGTCAGCTACTTCGGGCGAGAATAACCCGGATTGATTCAATCTCCGTTGTTAATGATGATCGGATTGTTCAGCTTGAGTGTCAGGGTAAACAGGGTTCCTGCCGTTTACTGGTTGAATTGACCGGAAAAAGCAGCAATCTGCTGCTGCTTGATGAACAGGGTGGGATCATTGATGTTCTGAAAAGAATTTCCAAGTCGGATAACGAAAGGATAATTTTACCCGGTGAAAAATATCTATTCCCGGAAAAAATAAAATTTGAGCAAAAAAATGAGACAACAATAGCTGCCCAATCGAATCTAAATGCTACCTGGAATCAAACTGTCGAAAAACTTTACAGTGCTATGGAATATACTGAAAATAAAGATGATTTTTACTTTCAGTTGCAACAGACCATCAAGCGACAAATCAGGAAACTAAAAAAAAGACTGCTATCTATTGAAAAAGATCACCAGAAACAGCAGGGGTTCGACCTGGATCGGCAGAAAGGTGAGTTATTACTGGCAAATTTACACCTGATTGCGCAAGGCAAGGATAAAATTGAACTGCAGAATTATTTTCTGCAGCCGCCGGAACCAATGACCGTCGCCCTTGATCCCCGCCTAAAACCACAGCAGAACGTCGAAAAATACTTTAAGCACTATAAAAAAGGGAAACGTGGAGAGAAACATAGTCTAAGACGCTTGCAGGAAACCCAGGCAGAACTTGAGTGGTTAGGGCAGCTCGACTTTCAGCTGAAAGATAGTGTAAAGAATTCCGACACAGAAGAGATAGCTCAGGAACTACGCGATGCCGGGCTTCTGAAAGATAGAAATCGCTTGCACACCAAGCGGACATTGCAACCGTCAAAGTGTCATGAAACCAACAGTCCCTCCGGGCTCAGAATTCTTTGGGGGAGAAATAACCGGCAGAATGATGAAATTTCTACAAAAATGCTTAAAACTGGCGATTACTGGTTCCATGTTCAGCAGGCTCCCGGGGCACACGTTGTGATGAAAATTGGTGACATCAACGTGCAGCCAACAGATGAAGATTTAAACTATGCCGCCTCCATCGCTGCGGGCTATTCAAAACTAAAGAATGATCACAAGGTGGAGGTGATGGTGTCTGAAGCCAAATCTGTCCACAAACCGAAAGGGTGCAAACCGGGTCTTGTCAATGTTCTCCAATACAAAACCCTGTTAGTTCACCCTTTTCGCCCGGATCAGTAACTCAGGTTGTTCATCCAGCAGGTATCGCAGTTGACAGGGGAGAGTGATCCTCCGTTTTGATTAAGCCAGTAATTGATTTGCCAATTTTGGCAACATCGGATTAATTGGCCGTATTCCTGCCGCTATCACAGTTGTCAATTCGGTCAGAACGATGGTCGATCCCTGTAGCCCGACCATCATCCCCCCATTCCCCTTGATCAGGTTTTCTACTGCCGCCTGTCCAAATCGTGCTCCGAGGAGGCGGTCAAAGACCGAGGGTGAACCGCCACGCTGATAATGGCCGAGAACAATCACCCGGGTTTCAAAGCCGATCCGATTTTTAATTTGATCCGCAATGTCTTCCGCTTTGCCGGCTCCTTCTGCAACCATGATAATTGAATTGGTGCGACCCTCTTGAAAGCGTTTGCGCAGGTCACTACAGATATCATCCAGATCATATGGTTCCTCAGGGATTAAGCTGTATTCAGCCCCGGCAGCAATTGTTGCAACAACAGTCAGGTAACCACAATTTCTCCCCATAACTTCAACGACAAAGGCACGATCATGAGATGATGCCGTATCCTTCAGATTGTCAACTGCTCGGACGATATTATTCAATGCCGTGTCAACACCGAGGGAGACATCGGTAAAGGAGATGTCGTTATCGATGGATCCGGGGATGCCAATAACCGGAATCCCTTGTTGGTGGATTGCATAGCCCCCTTTAAGGGAACCATCTCCACCAATGACGATTAAACCCTCGACCCCCATCCCTTTCAGGTTTTCGCTGGCAAGACGCAAACCGGCTTCGGTACGCATCTCTTTACAGCGTGCACTCTGCAAAAAAGTTCCACCGCGTTGAAGAATATTACTCACCGATCGAGTTGTCATCGTTTCATAGAGACGATCGATTAAACCTTGAAAACCTTTCTGGATACCAATAACCTCCAGACCAGAAGCTAAACCTGCACGGACAACAGCACGAAGGGTTGCGTTCATTCCTGAGCAGTCACCACCACTGGTTAAAACAGCAATACGTTTCATTTGAAAAACACCTTTCTGAAAAAAGATCGAACCGGGTAGATTCCTTACCGGAGAATGGGATATTATAAACTGTTGTGAAGAATTAATCATTTATTTTGAAGGAATCCCGATGCCGTATAAAATTATCACTATTTTATTTATTTTTTCCTCAATTATTTCAACCTCAGTTTATTCTCAAACCTTGGTTGACAAGGTTCATGAGCATCAGCTTGCTAATGGTGCAACAGTACTTCTGGTAGAGCGTCATGACTCACCCACCGTGGCTGCCTATATCAGTTTCAAGGTTGGGGGGGTGAATGAAACCAGCCAGGAACGCGGGGTTGCCCATCTGTTGGAGCATATGTTGTTCAAAGGGACTAAAACCCTTGGAACCAAGAACTATGCTGCTGAAGAAAAGATGCTGGAGAAGATAAATGCAGTTGGCCAACAGATCGATTTTACAAAAAATCAACCGAATGCCGATCCGGAAGAACTACAGCAGCTTAGCGATCAACTTACAGTTCTACAGACAGAGCATCGTGAATTGGTCGTCAAGAACGAGTTTTCAAAGATTTATGCGGAAAATGGCGGGGTTGGGTACAATGCTTATACCGGTAAGGATTCAACCACTTATCTGATTAATCTTCCGGCTAATAAGCTGGAACTCTGGGCGGCAATTGAGTCTGATCGATTGGAAAATGCTGTTTTTCGTGAGTTTTACACTGAACGGGATGTGGTTCACGAAGAGCGACGCCGTTCCTATGAAAGTAGCCCCGATGGTTTGATGTATGAAACGCTCCTGGCAACAGCGTATAAGGTCCACCCCTACCGGAATCCGGTCATTGGTTGGAACTCAGATATCGAAAATTTGAATCCGGACAAGATCCGTAATTTTTTTGATAAATATTATACTCCGGTTAATATGGTGATTACCCTGGTTGGCGATTTTGATAGTGAGGCCACGTTACAGATGGTGGATCGCTATTTTGGGAGATTGAAGCCGGGTGTCCCGGTTCCACCTGTGGTGGATAGGGAGCCAGAACAGAAGGGGGAGCGTCGAGTCACCATTGATTTTGATGCTGAGCAACAGTTGATGATTGCTTACCATAAACCCTCTATGCCGCATCGAGATGATTATATTTTTGACCTTCTCATGCAGGTTCTATGTGAAGGGAGAACCTCGCGGCTCTATAAATCACTGGTTGTTGAGAAACAATTGGTGACCGATGTCAATGTGTTTACGGCTCCCGGTTCCCGCTATGATAATTTGATGATTCTGAGCATGACACCGCGATTCAGCTGTTCTTGTGCCGATATTGAAACTGCCGTTTATGCTGAATTAGACCGGTTAAAATCGGAACCTCTCAGTGCTGAAGAGTTGTCAATTGCCCGTAAACAGATTATGACTTCAATCCTTCGTGGGTTGAAAGGGAATAGTGGGCTGGCGCGGATGTTGTCTTCGTATCAGACCCTTGGCGATTGGCGCTATCTGGTCGATTATGAAGAACAACTCAATTCAATCTCTGCTGCCGATATTATGGATGTTGCGAAGCGCTATTTACGGGCTGACAACCGCACGGTGGTAACTTTAATTCGTGGAGAAGAAATTTGATGCGTTATTTTATTTACTCATTGGTCCTTTTTCTTCTTTGCGGATGCAGTCAGGTATCACCCAGTAAGCAGGTACGACCTGACGAATTGAGCTTTCCTCCTCTTGAATTCAGTTTTCCAACGGTTAGCCAACAGCAGCTTACAAACGGGATGAGACTCTATCTGAAGGAAGATCACGAACTGCCGTTGGTTGAACTCACCCTGCTGGTTGAAGGTGGGAGTATCTATGATCCCCTTGATCAAGCAGGATTGTCACAGTTTTTTGCCAGGACGTTATCGACCGGTGGTACGGAGGCTCTCTCTCCACAGATGCTGGAGACAGAACTGGAGGCAATGGCTGCAATTCTGACGGTTTCCAGCTCTTCCTATGGTTATGAAATCAATCTTTCTCTCAATCAACAGGACTTAAAACGGGGTATAGAAATTCTAGCGGATTTGTTGCAACGACCCCGTTTTGATCCGCAACGGATGGAACTGGTACGAACCCAGATGCTGGAAGCCATTCATCGCAAAAATGATGATCCTGGTGCAATTGCCGGACGTCTGTTGGGTCGCGCTGTTTATCCAGGCCACCCGTTCGGGACTGAGTCGACTGCTGAGATCGTTGCAGGTTTTACCCGTGATGATTTGTTGGCACTACATCAACACTATTTTCAGCTGCAGAATTTCTGGTTAGCCGTTTCCGGCGATGTCCAGCAAGCAGAACTGGTTTCACTGCTTGAACAGGAATTTGAGCAAAAGCATGTCACTGAAAAATTGCATCTTGAATTGCCATTGCTGCCACCGGCACCCGCCGGGAAAATTTTGCTGGCCGATAAGGAGATTCCGCAGACGACGGTTCTGATGGGGCATCCGGGGATCAGTAAAGATAACCCTGATGTATTTGCCCTGCGGGTCACAAATTATATTCTCGGTGGTGGTGGTTTTAATTCGCGAATGATGCGGGAAGTTCGTTCCGATCGTGGGCTTGCCTATTCGGTCTATTCCTATTTTCAGGTGGGTCGTCAACTGCCAGAAATGTTTATCGTCGGCAGCGAAACAAAAAGTCAGTCAACAGGAGAAGTTGTCACCTTATTACGCCAGTTAATCCGGCAGATACGCAATGAACCAGTTTCTGCGGCAGAACTTGAACTGGCACAGAAAAGTTTGATTAATTCCTTTGTATTCGCTTTTGCTAATAGTCATTCTGTGGTCAATCGAAAAGTCCGGCTCGATTACTATGACTATCCAAAAGATTACCTGGAAACTTATCGACAGCGGGTTGCTGCAGTGACCATTGCTGACGTCCAACGGGTCGCACGCCAATACCTGCATCCCGATGATTTACAGATCGTGCTGGTTGGAAACAGTCAGCTCTATATCGATGAAATTAAAACATTGGGCTTACCGGTTGAAAATGTTGATTTGCAATCAACCCAATAGGATAAAAGGTCAGGTTTATGCTGAAGGTTAAAGGGTCACAGTCAGGATTGCGCGAAAAAATAAAAGTTCTGCTCTGGGAACAGAATCCAGCGGACTTATCGTTACTGCAGCGAGTTTTATTACGTCAGCTCCAGACCGCAGCTCTGGTGATCAGAGATTTCAATGTAAACCAGTGTTTCCTGAGGGCAGCAGCTTTAACTTATTATACGATGCTGTCTCTGGTGCCGCTGTTGGCATTGACCTTTGCCCTGTTGAAGGCTTTCGGGGTGCAGAATTTGCTGCAGCCATGGATTATCGAAAAGTTGAATGTTGGTGATGGGGAGGCTGCCAATATTATTCTTGGTTACATCAACAATACTCAAGTGACAAAGCTGGGGGCTGTTGGACTGATTTTTTTGATTGTTGCTGTCATTTCTCTACTCACCAATGTGGAAGAATCATTCAATCATATCTGGGGTGTTAAAAGCGTACGTCCTATGTTACGTCGCTTTGCTGATTACCTGTCGGTTATCCTGGTCGGTCCGTTGCTCATTATCTCCGCCATCTCTATGACCTCAACCCTGGCCAGCAACAGTCTGATGCAAAAGCTGATTGAAATGCGTCTGGTTGGTGGTTTTGTCCTGTTGCTGTTTAAGGTTACCCCGTTTATTTTTATGTGGCTGGCATTTACCTGGCTTTATGTTTTCATGTCCAACATTAAAGTGGAATGGCGTGCTGCCTTTGTCGGTGGAGTGCTCGGGGGAACGCTATGGCAGATTGCTCAAGTTGGATACGTCCATTTTCAGGTGGGGGTTGGGCGCTATAATGCCATCTATGGAACCATGGCGGCGCTTCCTATTTTCATGATCTGGCTCTATCTTTCCTGGGTGATTGTCCTCTTCGGGCTGGGTGTCTGTTATGCCAAACAGAATCTGCGAACCAGTGGCAGGGACTTGCGCAAATCAGAGGTCAGTCGGAATAGTTTTGAGCAGGTGGCACTGGCGCTGTTGGTCACATTGGCTGACCGTTTTGCAAAAGGGGAGCCACCTATAAGCCATGAACGACTGGCAAAATATTTGTTTATCCCCCCCCGACTTTGTCGCGGTATTATCAATCTGCTGCTGAAAATTGGATTTGTAACTGAGATCTGTACTCTGTCAGGGCACTGCCGCTATCAACTAGGACGTTCAGCAGAAGATCTCAGTTTGGCCGAAATTATCAGAAAAATGGGTGATTTTGGTGAAGAAGCCCTCCATCTCCATCCCCATCCTCAGACCCTGATTGCTTTGGAAACTTACCATCAGGTCGAAGACCTGGTTACTGAAAGTTTGAATGGGACCACTTTGAAAGATTTGGTGAGTCGTAGCCAGGGGCGTGTTGAAGGTTAAGCATTCAGCTACTGTAGCGCTTCAGTTTAATTTCTCCATCTACCATTTCTGCGTAGGAAAATTGAGTTATCCAGTCGCCTAATGCGATGATTTTGACGCCGCAATGTTCCAGCTCAAGGGGATGATGAAAGTGGCCACAAATAACGATATCGCTATGACTGGTTTCTGAAAATGGTATTAAATAGGTGGAGGGATTGTGATGCTGGTTCTCCGGCTGGTTTTTTGAACTCTTATCACTTAACCAGAGAGCAAAGGACCAGACCAGGTCAGGGGGAATAAACTTGAGGAGCTGTTTGATCGGCCAACTGCGGCAGAATGAGCGCAAGCGTTGATAGTTACGATCCGGATTGAGCAGATCTCCGTGGCTGAGCATAATCTTCTGGCCATCCCATTCTACTAATTGCTGATCAGGGATGACGGTACAACGAAGTGTTTCACTGAAATAGGGCCCCATATTGAAGTCATGGTTCCCTTCAACAAAATAAAGTTTTGTCCCTGCTTCTGAGAGTTGTCGCAGTTTTTCCAACACCGGTATATAGGCAGTAAATGCAAGATATTTATAGCCAAACCAGAACTCAAATATATCGCCGAGCAGAAAAAGGGCATCAAGCTCTTTTTGCCGGTTAAGAAAGTCGAGTAAACACTGATAGTTATTATCCTGCGGATGGCGCAGGTGGGCGTCGGATAAAAATATTGCTCTCATGGCGTCGACTATAAAGAGCTGATCCACTGTTGTCAATTTACAATCAAGGAGGTACTTATGGAATATCCAATGATTCACATCTGTTACCGGGTTATGGACTTGGAAGCTACGGAGAACTTTTATCGCGAAGCTTTTGGGTTTGAAATATCACGAAAGAAGGATTATCCGGATGGACGTTTTACTCTCAGTTACATGACGTCTGCTGGACTGCCATTTGAGCTGGAATTAACTTACAATTATGACCAGCAAGAACCTTATGTTGTTGGAAATGGTTATTCGCACCTTGCCGTCGCTTCGGCTGATTTGGAAGCATCACACAAAAGACATACAGAGATGGCTCTTACCGTCACCCCCTTAAAGGGACTGGTCGCTGGTCAGCCACGTTTCTATTTTGTCACAGATCCTGATGGTTATCTGGTTGAAGTGGTCCGTCGAACAACGTTGTAGCTTTTTTATACTAAGCTGATCTCATCCAGACTTATCTGCTGGGAGCTAGGGAGAAAAAATGACTGAAGAGTTAATGGAAAAAGGGCGCCGCGCGCTTGAAGAAGGGGACACTAAAGCAGCCGCTCAGTTGTTTCAACAGGTTTTAAAAAGTGAAGAATCTGCTGAAGTCTGGTTGCTGCTAGCTGATACGCAAATTGCAGAGGGTTCTTTTGCCAAAGCCCATAAAAGCCTCTCTGCCGGCCTGAAGTTGGAAGCGGACAATATTGACTTGTTATTTTCTCTGGGTGATCTCTATCTTGAAGAAGAGAAGAATGACAAAGCAGTAGCAATCTATCAGCAGATCATCGATCTGGATGCTGAAGAAGTGGATGCCTGGGTCAGTAAAGCGGTCGCGCAGATGAATGCTGACGATTTAGAATCTGCTGAGCAGACTTGCCGTCAGGCTCTGGGAAAAGATCCTGAGTCACCATTTGCCTATAATGCTTTGGGCGATATCTGTATCGCGAAAAACAGTACAGAAGAGGCGCTACACTGTTTTCTTCGGGCGATAGAGTTGGATTCATCTGACCCTCAGCCCTACTTGAGTCTTGCAGAACTGTATTATGAAACCGCTGACCTGGAACAGGCCGAAGACTATTGTCAAAAAGGTCTGAAGTTAGATGCGGGATCGCCGTTGGGCTATCTGACTCTTGGTTATATCTGTCTGGATCAGGATCGAACTCAGGAGGCGATTGATAATTTTCAGCAGTTTTTGCGCCTGGAAAAAAGTCCAGCAGCTAAGAATATCCGCGACGAGGTTTCTGCAGTCATCGATGGGCTGAAGTAGCAGAGTCTGCAACTTTCCAGGGACAAAGATGAATTCACGTACTGAACTACGTAATATCTTATATATTTTATCTGGTGCTATGGTATTGGCATTGGGGATCGTATTGTTCCTGGCTCCCAATAAAATTGCTACGGGTGGAACTCCCGGCATGGCAATTTTGCTGAATTATCTGACCCATCTGCCGATTGGCACCTTAATGGTGCTGATCAACCTGCCGCTGTTGCTGGTGGGTGGTAAGATGCTTGGAAAATCTTTTACTCTCCGTTCCGTTTTAGCAATTTTCCTAACCTCCTTTTTTATCGATATCCTTGGTGCAGTTTTACACCTACAGGCACTCAGTCATAATACCTTGCTGGCGACTCTGTACGGTGGCATTGCTGTCGGGGTTGGGGTTGGTCTGATTTTACGAGGTAATGCTTCGGCCGGGGGAACCACAATTATTGCTCGACTGGTTGCTGCTCGTAGTCAGTATAAACCGGGGCAGGTGATACTTGTTTTCGATGTTTTTATCATCATTACCGCGGGATTTGTGTTTCAGGATATTGAACGTGCTCTCTGGAGTATGATCAGTATTTATGTGACATCTAAATGTATCGATATGATTCTTACGGGAACTTTATCTGAGAAAGTTGTCCATATTGCGACCAATAAGGCCGATCTTCTCAGTCAGTTGATCGTTGAACAATTGGGGCAGCAGGGGACTATCCTCACCGGTACCGGGTTGCATAAAGAGGAAGAGAAAACCTTGATTTTTGTTACCGTTGAGGCGCGGAAAATTACTTTACTGCGTGATATAATTCACCAGAATGATCCTGAGGCTTTTATGGTTGTTATGGATGCAGCCGAGATGCTTGGCCGAGGGCACGGGGCGTAGCGTTTACCTTATGGGAATAGCAGTTATCTGATGATCAGGCTGACCTGGACAAGGTCCATCTGTTACAAAAAGCGCGCGATCTGCTCGAATTGAGTTGGGAAGAGTTAGATGAAGAG
The DNA here is from genome assembly GCA_029934095.1 of Desulfuromusa sp. Taxonomy (GTDB): domain Bacteria; phylum Desulfobacterota; class Desulfuromonadia; order Desulfuromonadales; family Geopsychrobacteraceae; genus Desulfuromusa. Next base: position 9,893 of record JAOZMV010000005.1, read on the forward strand.
AGTTCATCGGTTGGTTGCAGTCTGCGTCAACTTGATGTTCGACAGAGCACAGGAGCTTCCGTTGTCGGAGTGCTGCGCGAAGGAAGTTTTATCGCCAATCCCTCTGCTGATCTGGTCTTTCAAGCGGGAGATCTGATTGCCTCTATCGGTAGGCCACAACAGGTGACTGAAAAGGAATAAAACAAAAGGGCTGGCGAGAATCTCGACAGCCCTTTTATTATTTGAGAAATTTTGTTGATCTGATTATTTACCGGCAGCAGCTCTTTTTGCGGCTTTCAGTGGGTTGACTTTGACATCATCAGTTTTCAGATCAACCTTCTTGTGTGTCGCAAAATTACACAAACCATTGACCCATTTTGCTGCGGGGTCAGGGTAAGCGGAGCAGACATCACCGATGCTCCCTTTGACAACGCGGTCACACCCTTGACATTCCTCAACAATAACCTGGCAACTGCCGTTTGGGGCACTGCAACCTGACTTTTTCCAGAAACTACATTCGGTACCGGCGAGAACCGTTTGGCACTGCATATTTTTATTCCTCCTGAACTGATACTTTGATTCGAATTTCGAACGCGTATTAATAGCGAATTTTTATTGTTCAGTCAACTTTTTTATTACTATTTTTCAGGTAACAAGACTATTTCTGTTGAAATTGAGGACGACGATGGCAGCAAGGATAATGGTGGCAATAATATACATTGGAATTATAAAGCTGCCGGTCACGTCAAAGAAGTATCCAGCAAAAAGGGGAGCAATGGCTCCAGGGATATTCGCCGAAAATAACCAGCCATAAATTGATCCAACTTTCTCTGCACCCCAGATTCTGGCAACAGACCCGGCATAAATAACCAGAACACCACCATAATTGAATCCTGCTATTGCTGCAAACAGCTGCAATCCAATGGGTGAGGTCACAATGAATGGGGAGGCAAACAGAAGAAGGGCCTGAGCTAAGAGATTGAGTTGAATGACGTTACGGCTATTGAAGCGATCAAAGATCCCCCCCCAGACAACTCTGCCAATAGCATTGGCAATCGCAAAAAAGGAGACGGCAGTGACGCCAGTCATCAGGGTTGCAGATTGGTAGAATTCCTTGATATTGGCATTGATAGCAAACCCTGCTGCTAACCCGGTGAACATGGCAAAATAGAGAATGATGAAACGTCTATCGGTAAGGACTTCACGAAAACCAAGTTGAATTGTGTCCGTTTTTGAATAGTCAGGAGGGTTCTGCATGAAGAAACCTGAAAAAACAATCAGAATGATAAAAGCCCAACCTAAATAGCCAAACAGGGTAAATGGGGTGAAGTTGAGTTGCAGCAGGTAACCGGCAACGCTGCTGACCAGTGCGGCTCCGCCACCAAATCCGGCAACGGCAACACCGGTGACCAGTCCTTTATTGTTGGGGAACCATTTAATGCAAGTTGAGATGGGGACGATATAGGCGATCCCGGCACCAATTCCCGCAATGACACCATTTCCAAGAATCGTCCAGGTGAAATTGTGAATGCCAAACGAAGAAACGATCCAGCCACTACCGAATAAGAGGCCACCACTGATGGCTGCGAGTCTTGGCCCAAATTTATCGATTAAAGTGCCGGAAAAAATCATTGTCAGGGGGAAAACGAAATAAAATATTGAAAAAGGGATCTGTGCCTGTGTTTGGGTTATACCAACCAACGTTTTCAGGTGCTGTACGTAAACCGACCAGGAATAAGTTGCCCCGAGACAAAGTTGCATTAACAGGGCAGAGAGGATAATCATGATGCGCATCTATATTCTCCCGATAAGACCAATTCTAATTGAGTCAACCTATGGTCATTTTTAAATATTGTCAATCAGCAGTTGTAGCTGTTTTATGAGATGATGATTCGGGTTATAGTGATCTGCAAAGGTATTGAGGCTGGAAATGGATAAAAACAAACAAATCATACAGACAGGTTCTGTAGAATGGGAAGAAATCTGCGAACACTGCGGTCGTTGTTGTTATGAAAAATATGAATACCGCGGCAAGATTTTTTATTCCAATAAACCCTGTCAGTATCTCGATCTAGAGACCAAACGATGCAGAATCTATACGCAACGTTCTGAATTGAATCCCGAATGTGCTCATTTAACCCCGGAATTAATCCCAACGGGTATTTTGCCAGATGACTGCCCCTATGTGACCCGGTTGAAAGATTTTAAGACCGATAAATAATCATGCAGAGTTACAATTTTTACTCCTCTTTATCTCCCCATCCCTTTATTGATTCTGCAATATCTGGTGCAAGTTAACAACATTTCCGATCACCAGAATTGCGGGTCTTTGTGCACTTGAAGCAGCTGTCGGTAGATGTTCCAGATCGGTAATAATGGTCTTCTGATCAGGTCGGGAAGCATTGGATATGATTGCGACAGGAGTTGTCTTGTCGGCTCCAGATTTCAGGGCTTGTGCAGAAATTTGTTGAGCAAAACTGAGTCCCATGAGAACAATGGTGGTATGATTTGGGATCTGCAACAAAGGCAGCCAGTCGGTATTGATCTTATTGCCGGCTAAATGGGCTGAAACAACAGACATGTTTGTCGCATAGCCACGTGCTGTTGGTGGAATCCCGGCACAGCTTGGACCGGCAATTGCTGAGCTGATACCGTTGATAACTTCAACCCGAACTCCCCGCTCAATCAGGTATTCCGCCTCTTCCGCACCACGTCCAAAAATGTAGGGATCACCACTTTTTAAGCGGGCTATTTTTAAACCTGATTTTGCCTGTTCATAGATCATTTCATTAATCTGTTCTTGACGGAAACTGTGCTCACCTTTTTGTTTCCCCACTGAGATCCGTTGTGCATGTTGTGGAACCAGATCAAGGATTTCCTGAGTGACCAGTTGGTCATAGAGAACCACGTCAATTTGTTGGATAGTTCGATAGGCTTTCAGGGTCAGAAGATCAATATCTCCGGGGCCACAACCGATAAGGTAGACGGTAGAAAGGAGTTTTTGACATTGCTCTTTTGTTTCTACCGTATTGATGATTCCCTGGTCTCGATTCCGCCCGGTTTCTTCAAGTAACGTTTCAATTTTTTCTGGAATGATTGTGGCAATCTTATCCCTGACAATCTGTCCTATGGCAGGACTGCAGCCATCAGTGGAAACTGCAATCTTCAAGTTCCCATAGTTAAGTAGAGACGAAAAATAGAAGTCACAAAGATCTGGCTGGTCGACACAATTGTAAAGGAGGAAACGGTGCTTTTTCTCCTCAAGAACCAGAGCTGTAACTTCAGTACTGCCGGTGGCATCGACAATAATTGTCGCATCTTTCAGATTGTTTTCGTCGAGTTTCTGCTGGCGAACAGTGATTCCTAATTGTTCGATTTCTGGACAGATTTCAGCAGCAATCAGGGTAAATATAATATTATTTTTTACCAGAACTCTGGCTTTTTGTAGTGCTACACCACCACCGCCAAGCAATAGAATTTCTTGGTTTTTCAATAATATCGGGAGAGTTCCCATGTGTAGATCCTTTATGTTTTATCCCTACAAAGTTGCTATTATTTGAACTCAGGAAGATGATTATGGAGCGGGATGCTACGCTGTGAAATAAAATCCTGCAACTTTTTTTATCAGGCAATTTCTTTGTTGGCCTGTTTTGAATTTGATATGTAGATTTTTCTAATAGAATCAGAGGCCTGGAAAACGCTATTGTTTGCCTTTGGTTAGTTATTTTTTACTTGCAGAACTATTTCTTTTATCTTCTAATCAACAGCATAAAATGGCATAGGAGGAAAGGAAGACGGTGCAAATCCGTCACGGACCCGCCACTGTGAGCAGAGTTATTCTTTGCAAGTCAGATACTTCACCTCTATTGAGCCACCCTGCTTGAACTTCGTGGAGTAAGAACCAGAGCAGATATTTTTATGGATAATAAACGGTATCCCGAAGCCTCAGTTGCAGGCTCCGGGATTTTTTAATTTTTAGCTGGTTATTTTTATAGGAAACATCATGTCAAACCCTGAAACAAATGGTGCTAACCGGTTGATCTATATCAGTGGTGGGTGTCGCAGCGGTAAAAGTGCTTATGCTCAGGAGCTTGCTGAAAGTTTTCCGGGTCGTCGTATCTATCTGGCAACCTGTCCGCAGATAGATGATGAGATGGAGGGGCGGATTAAGCTGCATCAACAGCAGCGAGCGGGTAGGGGGTGGAAAACCATTGAAGCTCCTCTTGATTTGAGTGCAGCGATTGATCAGGCTGAGGATTTTGATGTTCTTCTGATTGATTGTCTGACTCTGTGGATTAACAATCTTCTCTACGACGCAGAAAACAGAGGTGATTCCCTGAGCGAGCAACAGATCAGTGATTGTTGTGTCGAGTTGGTCAATGTATGTCGACAACGGGGGCAGACGATTATTTTTGTTACCAATGAACTGGGGATGGGGCTGGTTCCCGCTGATGCTAGCTCACGCCATTATCGGGATTGTCTCGGGCGGTGTAACCAGACGATTGCAAAATTGGCTGACGAGGCTGTTTTTGTCGTTTCCGGTATTCCCCTTGTCATGAAAGGAACAGTACAGCTGTGAATATGGATCTCTTGAATAAAACTATCAACGCAATTAAAGGTCAGGATAAAGCTATCCGTACTCAGGCAAAGGAACGTCTGGACCAGCTGATTATGCCCCACTGGGCGTTAGGACGAATGATGGATCTGGCGCTGGATTTAGCCGGTATCTGCGGAACTGTCCGTCCCACTGTCGAACGTAAAACTATCGTTGTCATGGCGGGTGACCATGGCATCACGGCCGCGGGGGTGAGCCTTTTCCCCAAAGAGGTCACGGTGGAGATGGTGCGGGGGTTTGTTAATGGTTTTGCCGGGATCAATGTCCTGGCGAAACAGGCAGGAGCTACAGTTAAAATTGTCGATATGGGGGTTGCTGGTGATCTCACTGAACTGGCAAAGAGGGGCAATATTATCGATCAAAAAATAGCTCCCGGAACCGCCAACTTTGCAGTTGGAGCGGCGATGAGTCGGGAGCAGGCGACTGAGGCGATTGAGGCTGGTATCCGTGTCGCGCATGAGCTCGCAGATTCTACCGATCTATTTGGTACCGGGGACATGGGAATCGGCAACACTTCGCCAAGTAGTGCGATGGTTGCAGCCTTCTGTCAGCTTCCGGTTGCCGAGGTGGTCGGACGGGGAACCGGGTTGGATGATGCTCAACTGGAAAAGAAAATTATTATCCTTGAAAAGGCTCTTGTTCTCAACCATCCTGATCCTGCCGATCCGATTGATGTATTGAGTAAGGTTGGTGGGTTTGAAATTGCCGGGATTGCCGGTTTGATTCTGGGGGCCGCAGCAGCAGGTAAACCGATAGTGATCGATGGATTTATCTCCACTGTCGGAGCTTTGCTGGCCGGTCGATTGGCACCAAAAAGTAAAGAATATATGATTGCGGCACACCGCAGTGTTGAAAAGGGGCAGCTCGCGGCACTTGCCGATCTGGGAAAAGAACCGCTTCTCGATCTGCAGTTTCGTCTGGGAGAGGGGACCGGTGCTGCTGTTGCCATGAATCTGGTCGACGGGGCGGTAGGTATTTTAACCGAAATGGCAACATTCAGCGAAGCGGCTGTATCTGAGGCAAAATGAGACCAGAATCATTTTTTTCCGCAGTGCGATTCCTCACCATTATCCCTATTCCAGAGTCCTGGTGTGGTGATGAATCAGACTTTCACAAAAGTCCTGAATGGTATCCGCTGGTGGGATTACTGATCGGCTTGGTGATGGTGGTTGCGGATCTTATCTTTTGTTGGTTGTTACCGGTTCCGGTTGCGAGTGTGCTGTTATTGCTGGTGATGATTGCGATTTCTGGTGCTTTGCATCTGGATGGGCTTGCTGATAGCGCCGATGCTTTTTTCAGTAGCCGTGGCCGGGAGAAGATGCTGGAAATCATGAAGGATAGCCGTTCAGGACCGATGGGGGTGACAGCGATTGTTCTGGTTTTACTGCTTAAATTGATGCTGCTCATTTCATTGCCTGATGGTTGGCGCTGGCAGGCCATTTTGTTGATGCCCCTTGTCGGGCGTTGTTCTCTTTCGGTGGTCAGCAGTTGGCTCCCCTATGCACGGCAGGAGGGAACAGCGGCTTTTACCAACAACAGCTTCAACTGGTCCCGCGTTGGGATAATATTTGGGGTGCTGTTTGTTGTTACTCTTTCATTACTCGGCGGTGCCGGATTATTTGTCGTTGCCATTCTCAGCCTCAGCCTCTGGCTGCTCGGTCGTTACAGCTTGCGTAAAATTGGTGGGTTTACCGGTGACACTCTGGGTGCAACCTGCGAGTTGATGGAGTTATTGCCACCACTTTGTGTCATTATTCTTGCCCAGCAGGGGCTACTGTCATGAATCTGGTGCAAAAACACGGCGGCAATTTACGCCATGCCAGTCAAATCAGCGGATTACCTGTAGAGGAGTTACTCGATTTTTCTGCCAGCATCAACCCTTTGGGCTTTCCAGAATGGCTGCGGCCACTGATCAGTTCCCAGATCAGTACCCTGGTCCATTATCCTGACCCTGAAGCAGAGGGGCTGGTCAGGGCACTGGCAGACCAGCATCAGGTTGACCCTGCCCAAGTGATTGTTGGTAATGGTGCCAGCGAACTCCTTTTTTTGCTGCCGCAGGTTTTACCCCAGCAGCGACTGCTGGTTCCCGTTCCCAGTTATGGTGACTATGTCAGTTTAGCAGCAGCTGCCGGTTTGCCGGTTGACTCTTTGCCGCTTCGTCAGGAGGATGACTTTCAGCTCAACCTGGATCAATTGGCTGCAAGCTTGACCGAGGATCACCTGGTTATTTTGGGTCATCCCAACAACCCTACCGGAAAACTGTGCGATCCCCGATTATTGCGGCAAGTAATTCTGGATCACCCGGAAAACTATTTTATTATTGACGAATCTTTCATTGACCTCTCCGATCCGCAACAATCTTTGCGGCAGCAACGGCCTGCAAATCTGATCATTATTCAATCGATGACCAAAGGGTGGGGGATTCCAGGCTTACGCCTCGGTTATGCTTTGGCTGATAAAAATATTGTTACTGCTATGCAGCAGTTACGTCCTGATTGGTCGGTCAACAGTCTGGCTCAAGCGGTGGGAATTCGGGCGTTACAGGATCATGATTTTCTTCTGCAGAGCCGGAATTATATCAAGCGGCAACGGCATAAACTTTTTGAGCAACTAAAGGCAATTCCTCTCTTATTCCCCCTTTCCAGTGACGCTAATTTTCTTCTGGTGAAACTTGTTGATACTAAAGTAACTTCTCAGCAAATAGCTGATAAGCTATTGAAAAAAGGGATAATTATACGTGTATGCGATAATTTTCCAGGCCTTGATAGTTGTTATTTCCGGGTTGCAGTTCGGCCGCCAGTAGAGCAGCAACGTTTGGTTGAAGGATTGCGTCAGTGCTTTGATTTGCCCACGGTACAGTTGAAAAAAGATAAAACCCCGGCGATCATGTTTCAGGGGACCGGCTCCAACGCTGGAAAGTCTATTTTGACTGCCGCCCTGTGTCGCATTCTCCATCAGGATGGCGTTTCTGTGGCACCATTCAAGGCACAGAATATGTCGCTTAATTCGGGCATCACCTGCCAGGGGGGTGAAATGGGTCGAGCACAGCTGCTGCAAGCACAAGCCTGTCGTCTCGATGCCGATGTCCGGATGAATCCGGTTCTCCTTAAACCGAGCAGTTCCGTCGCTTCACAGGTGATTGTCTGCGGTAAGGTTCTGGAAACGATGGATTTTGGTGTTTACGCTGAGCGGCGTGGGGAAATTTTTACCCGGGTTCAGCAGTGTTACGACAGCCTTGCAGCGGAACATCAGGTGATGGTTCTCGAAGGGGCGGGGAGTCCGGCTGAAATCAATCTGAAATCGCGCGATATTGTCAATATGAACATGGCACGTCATGCCGCTGCGAAAGTTCTATTGGTTGGGGATATTGATCGTGGCGGGGTGTTCGCTTCTTTTGTCGGAACGCTGGAACTGCTTGACGAATGGGAGAGAAGCCAGGTGAGCGGGTTTGTTATCAACCGTTTCCGTGGTGATAAGACTCTTCTTGGTGATGCTTTAGAGCAAACAACTCTGCGCACCGGGAAACCCTTTTTTGGCATTGTTCCCTATCTTCAGAATCTCGGCCTGCCCGAGGAAGATTCGGTTGATTTTAAGGATGGCGTTCTTGATGGCAAGAAACCGGAGGGCGAGACCCTTGATATTGCCCTGATTGATCTGCCACATATCTCCAACTTTACCGATGTTGATGCTCTGCGAATTGAGGCTGACGTCCACTTGCGCCGGGTGTGTCATGTTGCCGAACTGGGGCAACCGGACGCGGTTATCCTGCCGGGAACAAAGAATGTGATTTCTGATCTCGACTATTTAATAACTTCGGGGTTGGCTGCTGCGATCCGTCAGTTGGCTGAAACCGGGGTAACGGAGATAGTTGGCATCTGTGGTGGCTACCAATTTATGGGGGATGAAATTGCTGATCCACATGGGATTGAATCCTCCGGTAAAACTTGCCCGGGGCTCGGTTTGTTGCCGCTGTCAACGACTCTTCAACCCAATAAGACTATGACCCGTTGCCGGGCAACCCATTTGCCATCCGGCGAAACGGTTGTAGGATATGAAATACACCACGGAACCAGTCGTGGAGAAAACCTTAAGACGTTGATCTCCCGTGAAGATGGGGAGGAGATTGGTAGTTGTCGTGCCGGGTATGAGCATATCTGGGGAACCTATCTGCACGGTATTTTCGACGCAGATCAGTTTCGTCGCTGGTTCCTTGATCGGTTACGACAGCGGAAAGGGTGGCACCCGGTGGGAGAGGTACAGACCTTTTATGATTTGGAACCATCCCTTGACCGTTTGGCCGATCATGTCCGAGCTGCGTTGGATATGGATCGGGTTTATCAGGTGTTGGGGCTTTGATCTCTCTGCCGATCCAGATTTTATTGGCGTTGTTACTTGATTTTCTATTGGGTGACCCACGCTGGTTTCCCCATCCGGTCAAAGGGATCGGCTGGTTGGCGCTAACGATTGAAGGCCCACTGCGATCCCGGTTTTCTCCGCGCAATGCTGGTATCATTGCGGTTATTCTGGTGGTGGTGATTAGTACCGTGGTGGTATGGCTTGCTTGCGCAGTGGCAACCGCTATTCATCCCCTTGCAGGCGATCTGGTGTCAATTTTTATTCTCTTTACCTGCTTCGCCATGCAGGATTTACGGCGGCATGCTCTGGCTGTTTATTATTCTTTAAAAGCTGGAGATTTGACGCTGGCCAGGGCGGAGGTGGCGAAGCTGGTGGGGCGTGACACCGCAGATCTGGATGAGACAGGAATTACCCGTGCGACAGTTGAAAGTGTTGCTGAAAATAGTGTCGATGGGGTAACGGCTCCTTTGTTATTTGCCTTCATTGCCGGGGCACCGGGGGCAATATTCTATAAAGCAGTCAATACCCTCGATTCCACTTATGGCTATCAAAATGATCGCTATCTCCAATTTGGCTGGGCGGCGGCAAAATTTGATGACTGGATCAATTTTTTTCCGGCACGGATTACGGCTCTGCTGGTTCCATTAGCAGCGTGGTTGTCAGGATTAAATGGGCTGCAGGCATGGCGAATTTTTCTTCGTGATCGCCATAACCATCCCAGCCCTAATGGTGGGCAAACCGAGTCCGTTTTTGCTGGAGCATTGGGACTGAAACTGGGTGGCGTTAACTATTATGGCGGTGAGCAGTCCAGCCGACCTACGATGGGAGATAATGGCCAACCACTACGGCCAATTCACATCAAACAGGCGATCCTTTTGATGGTTGTTACTTCTCTGGTCGTTGTTGTGGGTGGCAGCGTGGTCAGTTGGATTTGGTAGGAGTATTATTTTATCAAAGAGACTCTGAAATTCTTTTTCTCTGTGACACCGTGTCACAGTGGTGGAGACTTTTCGAAAGTGACGAGGTGCAATTGTGGCAAAAAATATTCTTATTTTTACCGGTAACGGCAAGGGGAAATCAACCGCAGCTTTCGGTATGGCAGCCCGGGCAGCAGGGCATGAACATCGAATTTTGATTCTGCAGTTCATGAAATCTGACAGCAGTACCGGTG
>JAOZMV010000096.1 GCA_029934095.1 Desulfuromusa sp.
AGGTTCGGGAGTACCGGAGCGAGTTTATTGCCGCCGATCCCGAGCACAATTTCAGCCCCTATACGGCCATCCGTCATTGTCTCTATCTCCATGATGCCATTTCTTTTCAGCGGATTATTTCCCGCAGTGCCCGGCAACGTTTCGAGCTCTGGCTGAACGGTGAGGAAGCACTTGATTAAATCAAGAAATACCTAGGAGACTGTCGGACTATCCATGAACTGGCTGCAAATCCGTTTGTTTGGCTCATTTTTCAGCTCCTTTTTGCCCCATAGCTATGGCTATGAGCCTGCAAACGAGCTAAAAACTGCTCTCAAACCTCCGAATTTTCGCTTCAGTTCGTATAGCCCGACAGACTCCTAGGAGGCTGTCGGACTATCCATGATCGTGATTTCGCTTTTGAAAACGGATTTCGGAGCGATCCGGTACCTTCGCGAAAGTAGTAAATTATGAAACTGTAGAATTAAATTTTGAGTACAAGTGCCAAATTCATCTTGTATGGGGAGTCAAACAAAAGGGCTTACAGATAAAAACCTGTAAGCCCTTTTTGTCTCTTCACTTGGAACTCCGCCCCGATCACATCAACCGCTTGGCAGCAGTGTCTCCCCAACAAAACGGAAAAAATTGCCCGATTGAACCAGCTTTTTCGCCTTTTCTATGTCCGGAGCAAAGTAGCGATCCTGATCGTAGAAGGGAACCTCATTGCGTAAGAGCTGTTTTGCTTGTTCCAGTAAATCCGAGGTTTCCAGCGGCTTGCGGAAGTCGACACCCTGAGATGCTGCCAGAAGTTCAATTGCCAGAATTCCGGCGGTATTATCTGCCATCTCTCCGAGTCTTCGGGCGGCAAAGGTGGCCATGGAAACGTGATCCTCCTGGTTTGCCGAGGTGGGCAGGCTGTCGACGGAGGCCGGGTGGGCATAGGTTTTGTTTTCGCTGGCCAAGGCTGCTGCCGTCACCTGGGCAATCATAAAGCCTGAGTTTAGCCCCCCTTTTTCAACCAGAAATGGTGGCAATTTGCTCAGATTGCTGTCGATCAGCAGGGCGATACGTCGCTCCGCCAGTGAACCGATTTCTGCAATGGCCAACGCCATATTATCCGCAGCCATAGCGACTGGTTCCGCATGAAAATTTCCCCCGGAAAGAATGTCATTTTCTTCGACAAATACCAGAGGATTGTCGGAAACTGCATTGGCCTCAGTCTGCAGAACTCCCGCAGCATGTCGAAGTTGTTCCAGACAGGCTCCCATGACTTGAGGTTGACAACGCAGGGAATAGGGATCTTGTACCGATTCACAGGCGCGGTGCGAATCTTCAATCTGACTGTGATCAAGAAGTCTACGATAGGCTGCTGCTGTGTCGATTCGGCTTTGATGGCCGCTGACCTGATGAATTCGCTCATCAAACGGGCTGCGGCTGCCGAGGGCAGCTTCGACACTGAGGCTGCCAGTGACAATGGCTGCGGCAAACAGATCTTCAGCAGCAAATAAACCCTGCAGGGCAAAGGCGGTCGATGCCTGGGTGCCGTTGAGGAGCGCCAACCCTTCCTTGGGTCCGAGAGTGCAGGGTTCCAATCCAGCGATTTCGAGACCTTTTCGGCCAGTTAAACGTTCTCCCCGATACAGGGCTTCCCCCTCGCCGAGGAGGACGGTGCTCATGTGTGCCAGTGGTGCCAGATCTCCAGAGGCGCCGACAGAACCTTTTTGCGGAATACAGGGATAAACTTCAGCATTGACCAGCTTGATCAACGCTTCGATAACTCGCAGACGAATTCCCGAATAACCGCGAGCCAGGCTGTTGATTTTTAACACCATCAGCAATCTTACGGTTGCTTCACTCATAAGTTTGCCGACTCCGGCTGCATGTGACAGGACAATAGAGCGTTGCAGTTGCTTGAGATCTTCGTTCGGGATGTGGGTGTTTGCCAGAAGGCCAAAGCCAGTATTGACACCATAAACAGTCCGCCCCTGGGTAATCACCTGATAGACTGTTTCTGTTGCGGATTCAATCTTGGCCAGGCAGTTAGGGACCAAGCTCAATTGTACTGGTTCGGCCTGAACACGCCGCATTTCCTGCAGACTCAGGTGGCCTGGGTTGAGTTCCAGTTTAAACATTTAACTATCCTCCAACATTGGCAAATCTAGCCCCTGCTCTTTGGCACAATCAATCGCCAGCGGGTAACCTGCATCAGCATGGCGCATCACTCCGGTTGCTGGATCATTCCATAGTACCCGTTCAAGACGCCGTGCTGCGGCATCTGATCCATCTGCAACGATAACAATTCCAGCATGCTGACTGAAGCCCATTCCTACGCCGCCACCGTGGTGCAAGCTGACCCAGGTGGCACCTCCGGAAGTGGAGAGGAGGGCATTGAGGAGTGGCCAGTCTGAGACGGCATCGGAACCGTCGGCCATCGCTTCGGTTTCACGGTTGGGGCTGGCGACCGAACCCGAATCGAGATGATCCCTGCCGATCACTACAGGAGCCTTAAGCTCTCCACTGGCAACCATCTGATTAAAAGCAAGCCCGAGCCGGGCCCGATCTTTCAGACCGACCCAGCAGATTCGGGCCGGCAGCCCTTGAAACTGGATGCGCTCTCTTGCCATATCCAGCCAGTTGTGTAAATGAGGATCATCGGGGATCAACTCTTTCACTTTGGCATCGGTTTTGTAAATGTCTTCAGGATCTCCAGACAGGGCGACCCAGCGAAACGGGCCGATCCCTTCGCAAAACAGGGGGCGGATATAGGCAGGGACAAAACCGGGAAAATCAAAAGCGTTGTCGATTCCCTCATCCAGTGCAACCTGGCGAATATTGTTACCATAATCGAAGGTTTCAGCCCCCAGCTGTTGTAGCTGCAGCATGGCACTAACATGTTTTGCCATCGATGTTTTTGCTGCTGCAATGACTTTTTGCGGGTTCTCTTTTCTTAATTGTGTGGCTTGTTCAAGGCTCCATCCTTCTGGCAGGTAACCATTGAGTGGATCATGGGCGCTGGTCTGGTCAGTACAGACATCGGGGATGACCTTGCGGCGCACCAGTTCTGGTAAGATTTCGGCACAATTACCGAGCAGGCCAACGGAGATCGCCTGTTTGTCGCGACAAGCAACATTGATTAATTCCAGAGCTTCATCCAGAGTGGTTACTTTGTGATCTAAATAACCGGTTTCCAAACGTTTGTCGATCCGTGACTCGTCACACTCGATTGCCAGCATGTTGAACCCAGCCATGGTTGCTGCCAGTGGTTGAGCACCACCCATACCGCCAAGTCCACCAGTGAGAACCCAGCGGCCTCGAGCATCACCGGAAAAACGTTTTTTCGCAATTGAAACAAAAGTTTCGTAGGTTCCCTGGACAATTCCCTGTGAACCAATATAGACCCAGGAGCCAGCTGTCATCTGGCCGTACATCATCAAACCTTTTTTATCAAGTTCGTTGAAGGTTTCCCAATTGGACCAGTGTGGCACCAGATTTGAGTTGGCAATCAAAACCCGTGGGGCATCGGTGTGGGTCTTGAAAACGCCGACCGGTTTTCCTGATTGGATCAGCAGCGATTCGTCATCTTCCAGCCGTTTGAGAACTTCGACAATTTTATCGAAGCAATCCCAGTCACGTGCCGCCCGGGCGATACCGCCATAGACGACAAGCTCCTCGGGGCGCTCGGCCACTTCTGGATCAAGATTATTCATCAGCATCCGCAAGGCCGCTTCAGTTAACCAGCTTTTGGCACTTATTTCTGGACCACGTGGGGAACGAATCAGGCGTTTTGAATCGAGTCGTTTGTTCATCGGATCTCCATTATCGGGTGAGCAGGTGGCAGAGTCTGGCTGCGACTCTGGCGGTCCGGCCATCAATGTCATACATAGGGTTATATTCGGCAATATCGGCCACCATTAAACGCTTCTGTGTGAGTGACCGGATAAAGGTGAGCAGCTCCTCTAGCTCCGGAAGAGGGACCCCTCTGCCAGCTGGTGCACTGACCCCGGGAGCAGTTGCTGCTGGCAGCACGTCGAGGTCAATACTCAGATAAATTGCCTGGCAGGGGTGGATAAACTCGGTCAATTTTTGTTTGACCTGAGGGAGTTGCCAGCTGTTGATCTCTGTATCTTTCAGGTATTCAACTCCGAGTTTATCTGCTTGGTTAAACAGAGCTTGAGTATTGGCAACCTCACTGATACCGAGACAGCAGTAATGGAACGGGATCTCCTGACTCTGGCAAAAGTTGGCAATCTGTAAAAAGGGTGTTCCGGAGGTCGCTTTTGCGGTCTGACGCAGATCAAAATGAGCATCAAAGTTGATGATACCAATCGGCGCATCAGTTCTGGAGGGATTCAGGTGTTGCGCCAGTCCCAGAAAACTACCGAAGGCGATTTCGTGTCCACCACCCAGTAGCAGAGGGAAATGGCCTTGATCGAGTAACTGCTGTACCAGCGTCGCTTGTTCCTCCTGCAGGGTCTCAAGATCACTCTGTTCGCAATAAAAGTTCCCTGCATCATAAGTGGGATATTTCAGGTGGTATGCCTGGTTGGCCAGTATCCGCCGGATCGCATCGGGACCGGCAGCAGCTCCGATTCTCCCCTGATTGCGTTTGACCCCTTCGTCACTTGCAACCCCAAGGAGAGCTATCCCTGGCTCCTGATGTTTTGTCGCTAAAGGGGAAACACATTGATGCCAGCGCGGGCTGGTTTTGTCTGCATCTCCATCGATTCGGCCAACCCAGAGACCCATGTCAGGGGCTTTATACATGACTGATCTCCCCGGCAAAGATACGTTGCAGTAAGCGGGTTGCTCCGAATTGGCAGGCGAGTTGAGCGGGATCATCAATTTCCCAGAGGAGCATATCTGCAGCTTTTCCGACACTGAGGGTGCCCGTGGATTCTCCCAGACCAAGAGCTATGGCAGCGTTTCTGGTTGTGGCTTGCAGAGCTTCTTCCGGAGTGAGGCCGAAGAGAACGCACCCCATATTCATCATCAGGCGCAGTGATGCCAAGGGGCAGCTTCCCGGATTGAGATCACTAGCCAGAGCTATTGGCACCCGGTATTGACGCAGCAGCTCAACCGGCGGCTTTTTCGTTTCACCAAGAAAGTAAAAGGCTCCCGGGAGGAGGGTCGCAACGGTTCCCGATTTTTTCAGGGCTTTGATTCCGGGTTCATCCAGATATTCCAGGTGATCTACCGACCAGGCTGAGTAGTTGGCGGCCAGTTCAGCCCCATGGCTGTTGGAAAGTTGCTCGGCGTGAACTTTTATCCCCAGTCCGGCTTTTTGGGCGGCGGCAAAAACCTGTTCACTCTGGGTTGTGGAAAAGGCGATTTTTTCGCAGAAGATATCAACTGCGTCAGCCAGACCTTCAGCAGCGACCCGGGGAATAATCTCTTTACAAATAAGTTCGATATAGTTATCAGCAGACCCGTGAAACTCAGGAGGGACGGCATGCGCTGCCAGCAAGGTGCTGCGCAACCGAAATGGATACTCTGCCGCCAGCTTTTTAGCGGCTCTGAGCATTTTCAGTTCATCATTGACCGTTAATCCATACCCCGATTTAATTTCAACCGTTGTAACACCCTCGTTGAGTAAGGCTTCCAGACGGGGTCGTGACTGTTTAACCAGCTCGTCTTCCGTGAGCGCACGGGTTGCGGTGACGGTGGCAAGAATACCTCCCCCGGCCCGGGAAATCTCTTCATAACTGGCGCCATTCAAGCGCTGGGTAAACTCAAGGGAGCGCTGTCCGCCGTAGAGCAGGTGGGTGTGGCTGTCGATCAGTCCAGGGGTCAGAATGTTTCCCTGAGCATCAATGACTTCTCCCCGGAATTCATGGATATTGATGTCATCCATGGGAGAAATGGACGCAATTTTTCCATTTTGAACCCCGATTACAGAGTCCTCCAGTAAGCCGTAAGAGCCCTTAACTTGCGGATCCATAGTTGCCAGACGGGCATTAATCCATATTTTTTCGCAGTTATAAATGACAGAATGCATCAATTTTCCTTTCCATCTCCAGTAAATGTATATACAATTATAGACAAATTTGCAAGCAGTTGCACAGAGATTTTAAAATTGATTCAATAATTTGTAGCCAAGAGGAAGATAAATGAAGAGAAAGGGCGGAGTGCAGCCACGGTTTCAGGTGATCAAAGATTTTATCTGTGAGTCGATTGGGGACAGGACATATTTACCTGATGGGCAGATTCCGACGGAATATGAACTGGCAGAAAAGTTTGATGTCAGTCGCATGACC
>JAOZMV010000097.1 GCA_029934095.1 Desulfuromusa sp.
AGGAGTTCTGCCTCCCCGCAGAAGCTGCAAACAACCCGAATCCCCATATTAAACTTCCAAACCTCGCTGACCCCGAATTTATGGCTGAACTGGCAGAAAAAGTCTGGGCCGTTTTTGATCGGGAGATGGATGGCATTTTAGATGACAGTTCGCAGAAAAATCTGAGTTAGATATCAAAATATTTTTTCAGGATGCTTTCCCTGTATACAAAACAGGAGTTAGTGTCCAGAAAAAGCTATACTATTCCCGAATAGTTATCAAGAATGGTCTCATCAACACTCATTTTGACTACCTATCCACCTACCGCACATAATGATAAATATAATTGACATTTATTACAATTATTGCTATTTATATTTATCATTATGCCAAAAAAACCATTTCACATCTATCCCGGCTCGGTGAGGGAAACCGAGTCATTTGGACAAAGGCTGAGAGATGCGCGCCTACGGCGGCGTTTTTCCATGGAAACCGTTTGCATCAGAGCCGATATCTCCCGCCCGACACTCTATAAAATTGAAAAAGGTGATCCCTCCGTCGCCTTTGGCCATTACCTGCAGGTAATGCGTGTCCTTGGCCTGCTGGGCGATCTAGCCCAAGTGGCTAAAGAGGATGAGTTGGGCCGTCGTTTACAAGACGAATCCCTGCCGCAAAGGAAAAGAGCTCCGCGCAAGACAACTTTGCAGGATAAATCATAATGTCAAAGTCAGCTCAAAGAGAACAACTATGGGTCTGGCTGGATGATCCGACTTTCGGCCCTCGGCAAAAGATCGGCACCCTCTCAAAAGGTGATCGTGGCAGTATCAGCTTTGCCTACGATGCCGATTGGCTGCTTCACGCTCATGCTTTTCCACTTGATCCTGAATTGGATCTGTTACCGGGTGAATTTTACCCGGGTGGATCAAATTTTGGTGCCTTCATGGATTCGTGTCCTGATCGCTGGGGACAACTCTTGATGAAACGCAGAGAGGCGTTAGTCGCCAGAGAAGAGGAACGCAGACCCAGAACTCTCGATCCGTGGGACTTTCTGCTGGGTGTCCAGGACTGTACCCGCATGGGAGCATTACGCTACAGTCTGCCAGGGCAGGATATTTTTCTCGCCAATGAAGCATTATCCGCCCCTCCCGTGACCAGAATTGCCGAACTTCAGGAGATCGCATACGAACTGACCAAAAAAAAGCTGGCAGCAGCAGATAAAATCAAAGCGTGGTTGAAAGTTCTTATTGCACCGGGAGCCTCACTCGGTGGGGCACGTCCCAAGGCGAATCTGGTCGATAACCAGGGACATCTCTGGATTGCTAAATTTCCAGCGGCAGATGACGATTATAATGTCGCTGCCTGGGAGAAGGTCGTTCATGACCTCGCTCTTGATTGCGGGATAACAGTTCCAGAATCGAAACTCATGCAGATCGGTGACGGCTACCACACCTTTCTGGTGAAACGCTTTGACCGTAACGGCGAGAACCGCCGGTTTTTCACCTCGGCCATGACCATGTTGAATCATATTGATACCGATGACGCCAGTTATCTGGAACTGGCAGAATTTCTGGTGACTTTTGGCGATCCAGAGTCCCTGCAAACTGACCTTAAAGAACTGTTCATCCGAGTTGTATTCAATATTGCTACCGCCAACCGGGATGATCATCTACGTAACCATGGGTTCATAAGGACTCCGGCAGGATGGAAACTGGCACCTGCTTTTGACATGAATCCATCCTTCAAAAAAGAAGAGCACGCCCTTGCTCTGGACTTTGACTGCCATCAGCCGGATCTGGATATTGTTCTTGAAACTGCAGGGTATTATCGGTTGGATAAGAAACAAGCCAAAAGAATTATCCAGAAGATCTGCGATATTATTGCGGGTTGGGAACGTCGGGCACAGCAATATGGACTTTCAAGGCAGGAATGTCTGGACGCTGAACATTTATTTGAATGCAAACCGGTAAAATTGAGTTAGCAAGTAACCCTGCCACCGGGCGGGTTTGCATAGTATAGTGTGCAACGTAATAATATTATAAAGTTGGCGTAAAAGATTTTAACTTTTCAAGAATATACAGACATTTAAAACTCAAAAAACAACTAACCTTAATGACAATCAAGAGAAGAGCGTAGGATGCACGCCAGATGACTCACTACTTGCTGACACCTGCCTGGAAAAACAACAGAATTATTGATCAATTGCAGCAATTGCGCTAATGTTCCGCTTGTTTCTGTTGCTCATCAAACTGGGATAGCTACAATGGATCATTACCTGTTTCTGCTGAAAAAATTTCTTGGTAATATGCTGATGCCGGTTCCGGTGACGCTGCTCCTGCTCCTCTGGGCATTACTGTTACTGTTGCGGGCCAAAACTCGCTGGCTTGGAATTGTTGTGGTTTTTTTTGCTACGGCGCTATTGTTCGTCGGCAGTTACTCCCCCTTGAGTCATCAATATATCTCCAGTTTTGAAAACCAGATTCCCAACTATCAGCAACCGGAGATCCCGGTTAATTATGTTGCCGTCCTTGGCAGTTGGCATCAATCGGTTGCTAATCAGCCGGTCACCAGTGAACTGAGTCCAACAGCAATTGTCCGGCTGGCAGAAGGGATTCGTATTTACCGCTTGAATCCGGGTAGCAAATTAATTTTTACCGGTTTCCGGGGGATCATTAAAGATCGGGTTTCCTATCCAGAAAAGCTCCAGGAACTGGCCCTTGCATTAGGTATTCCAGAAAAAGATATCCTGGTGCTTAATGGTCCCAGAGATACCATGGAAGAAGCGCAGTTGATTGCTGACCACTTCCCCGCGGCCTCGCTGGTTCTGGTCACAACAGCGGTGCATATGCCACGTGCCTTGTTCCTGTTTCAGCGTGCGGGGCTTGACCCGATCCCGGCCCCGACCGAACATCTGAGTAAACCATTTAAAAGCTGGTGGATCTTTCCCTCGGCAGAAACTCTGGCTCACAGTGAATACTGGGCCCATGAACGGTTAGGGTTCCTCTGGGCAAAATTGACACAGCAGGTCAAAAGTTATTCCGACCAGGATTAAAGTACCGGACCACAGGATATCAACCAGACACAGGAACATCCAATATGCAAGAGAACCTGGCAAATCCAACCCGGGTTGATTATCGTTGGCCACTCCTTTTTCTAGCTTATTTCAGCTTGCAGATATTATTGCGGATCGCTATTGGAAGAGGGCTCGGAATAGATGAAGCCGAGCTGATGCTTACGGCTAGAACTCTGGAATGGGGCTATGGAGCACAGCCACCGCTATACTCCTGGATACAACACGGACTATTTGCCTTGTTCGGAGAAACAATTTTTGCCCTCGCCCTGCTGAAAAATTCTTTTCTCTGTCTGACCTATCTTGCATTATTCAGTTTGCTGCGTAGTCACTATGATAGAGAGGTTGCAGGGCTGGCGACGCTCTCCCTGCTGCTGCTGCCACAGATTGGCTGGGAAAGTCAAAGGGCGTTATCTCATTCCGTCCTTGCGACAGCCATGGCCAGCATAACATTGCTGCTATTTTCCCGATTGCTTGCTACCCGGAGTCCATGGTTTTATTTTCTTTTTGGTGTTGCTGTCGCTCTCGGTATTCTTTCCAAGTTCAATTATATTATTCTACCCGTTGCGATGTTGATTGCAGCCATTTCTCAGCATTCCACCCGGGGAGCAATTTTAAATCCACGGATTTTGTTGTCATTGGGGGCAACAACTGTAATCATTCTGATGCCCATCCGTTGGATTATAACCAACCAGACTAAAGTCTTTGAATCAATACATAAGTTTAAAATTCAGGGTGATGCTGCAATATTAAAATCAGCAGTGACAGGCTTCCTCAGTCTGGCAGAAGCAAGTTTTCTGTTTTTGGCGGTCGTTATCGTTATTCTGATCTTTCTCTACTATCGGTATGCCGACAAAACCATAAAGTCATCCTCGGAATTACCATTTTTCCAACTGCTGATACGGACTACGATAATAGCTTTACTTTTAACCCAAGTCGTCATTTTATGGTCTGGCACAACCAATGTTAAAGATCGCTGGTTACAACCGATTCTTTTTTTAGCTGCACCCGTCATGACACTGTGGTTACTGCCAAAGCTCTCCAAATTAGGCAGACACCGATTTGTGCAGGCAGTAGGTGTTGCCGCACTTTTGATTTTTATTGCCCAACCGGTGCATGATATCAGGCCCTCTCAGCGTAGTGCACCTTTTCCAGTGATTGTTTCAGCCATTGCGGATAAATATCCAGAGGCAAAAACTCTCTTTGCAAAAGATAAATGGATCGGCGGTAATCTTCGCTATCTCAAAAATGAGTGGACTATTGCGATCCCGGGAAGTAACCCTGAAGCATTAGAGGGGGAGGTTGTTTTAATCTGGCAGGGTAAACGTACAACAGTTCCCGATACTATGAGTAACTACCTTGAAGTTCAGAACAAAGAGATCGTATCCATTGACCCGATAACAACTATCAAGGTGGCATATTCTCCGAGATCTGAAGCTATGGTTTCGATGAGCTTTACTGCTATGCTGATTAGATAATTCAACCTTATAAAAACTATTTAAACACCTGGAGTCATTCATTATGGAAAAAATAAGCTTCGTTATCCCGATCTACAACGAGGAAGAAAACATCCCTCAACTGATCGCAGAGATTGAAGCCGTGGCACCGGATCTATGCAACAACTACGAAATCCTGCTGGTTGATGATGGCAGCAGTGACGGTAGTTTAAGGGTGATCCATCAGCAAGCAGACCAGAACAGACATATCAGGAGTCTATCGCTGGCGTGTAACTCCGGCCAGTCTGCAGCACTCTCTGCCGGGTTTCAGGCGGCTGGTGGCGATGTCATTATCACTATGGATGCAGACTTGCAGAATAATCCTGCCGACCTCCGGCAAATGATCGAACATTACGGTGAATATGATATGGTTAATGGCTGGCGGTTCAATCGTGAAGATAGCTGGTCAAAAAAAATTGCCAGCAAAATTGGTAACGGCTTCCGCAACTGGCTCACACGGGAGACTATCCACGACACCGGCTGTTCCCTGAAAATTATGAATGCCACAATGCTTAAACAGATCCATATCTACAGAGGGCTGCATCGCTTCCTGCCAACCCTTATGCGGCTGGAAGGGGCAAGAGTGATCGAAGTGAAGGTCAGCCACCGACAGCGGCGTTATGGGGTTTCCAAGTACACCAATTTACGGCGTGGAATAGAGGGTTTTTATGATGTTATTGCTGTACGCTGGATGCAGAGTCGACATCTGACAATCGAGATCAAGGAAGAGAAATGACGAATTTATCAACCACTGAAATTATTATTCTGGTGATCGGCTTTACCGGGCAAGCGATGTTTTTCATGCGCTTTTTTGTCCAATGGCTCTATTCGGAAAAACATCGTCGCAGCCTGATCCCGACAGCATTCTGGTATTTCAGTCTGGCCGGCAGCTTTTTTTTACTGGCTTACGCCATTATCAAAAGGGATCCCGTCTTTATCGTTGGTCAGTCAACCGGCTTCATCATCTATACCCGTAACCTGACTCTGATCAGACGCGAACAGAGAGAAAAAGCTGCACTCGCCGAACAACCATTAAACGGCAACAATTGACGCAATGGG
Source organism: Desulfuromusa sp. (assembly GCA_029934095.1). Lineage (GTDB taxonomy): Bacteria > Desulfobacterota > Desulfuromonadia > Desulfuromonadales > Geopsychrobacteraceae > Desulfuromusa. The sequence goes on from JAOZMV010000097.1 coordinate 5,602, forward strand.
AAGACTATCCTTGCTATTACGGTGACAGAACCGCAAAGTGCCCCGTAAGAGGCGACCTTTCTTCTTGAACTTAAACGTTGTATTTGCTAGCTTGCGGGTTTAATTTCAAGAGGCTGTTACAGCCCCCAGACAACTCCCTTATCACCATCCCTGCGGAGAGATACGAGCATGGACTACAAAGATACTTTAAATTTACCCAAAACTGACTTTCCAATGCGGGCCAACCTCCCGAACCGGGAACCGGAACAACTTAAATACTGGCAACAGATCGGGTTGAACAATCAACTTGAGTCTGCGAATCAGGGGGAGAAAAGCTTCATCCTGCATGATGGCCCCCCTTATGCCAACGGTCACCTGCATATGGGGCATGCTCTCAATAAAATCCTTAAGGATATTATCGTCAAAAGCAAGCGGATGGAGGGCTTCTTTGCCCCTTACGTTCCCGGTTGGGATTGCCATGGCCTGCCGATTGAGTTGATGGTTGACAAGAAACTCGGCAAGAAGAAACGGGAGATGAGTAAAGCTGATTTTCGGCGGCGATGTCGTGACTATGCAAAGACCTGGGTCAAAACTCAGAGTGAAGAGTTCCAGCGTCTGGGGATTTTTGGCAACTGG
>JAOZMV010000098.1 GCA_029934095.1 Desulfuromusa sp.
GCGATAACCAGACCACCGACAGTGGTTCCCAAAAACAGCATCAATAGTGGTTCCATCATGGCGGTTAAATTTCCAACCGCGTCATCAACTTCATCATCATAAAAATCAGCAATCTTCTCCAGCATGGTATCCAGAGCACCTGCCTGTTCACCAACTGCAATCATTTGACAGACCATCGCAGGGAAAACTCCCGATGCCGATAACGGCTCAGCAATAGTCTTCCCTTCACTGATACTGGATGCAACCTTGGCAATCGCTTTCTCTACTGTTCGATTACCCGCTGTCTTCCTGACAATCTCCAGGCCATCGAGAATTGGCACCCCGCTGGAAATCATTGTTGAGAGTGTCCGGGCAAATTTAGCGACGGCAACCTTACGGATTAAGATTCCAAAGATTGGTGCTTTCAAGGCCCAGTGGTCAATTATATCTCGACCCTTATTGGTTGCGTAGATTTTTTTAACTATAAAAACAATCGCGAAAAAACCCCCGATAATAAGGAGAATATAGTCTTGAATAAAATCACTTATAGCGATAACTATCTGTGTCGGTAGCGGTAAAGCAGCACCAAAATCGGCAAACATTGCTGAAAACGAGGGAATAACAAAGATCAGGATGACAGCAATAACCACTACAGCAATACCAATGATGGTGACCGGGTAGGTCATGGCACTTTTGACCTGCTTTTTCAACTTTAACGCTTTTTCAATATAAACTGCCAGCCGGTTCAGGATAGTATCGAGAATACCACCAACTTCACCTGCCGCTATCAGGTTAACGTAGAGTTCGTTAAACGCTTTGGGGTGCTTTTTCAAAGCATCAGCAAAGGTTGCCCCTGCCTCAACATCTTCCTTGACCTTAAGGAGAATCGTTTTAAAGGTTTTATTATCCTGCTGCGAGGAGAGAATATCTAAACACTGAACCAATGGTAGCCCGGCATCAATCATAGTGGCAAACTGACGGGTAAAAACAACAATATCCTTGGTTGTAATTTTGGGTTTCAGAAAGCCGATATTCAACTCTACATTTAACCCTTTTCCCGCTTCCTTTACTTTACTAGCCTGCACCCCCTGACGTCGCAAACTTGCCATGACCGCAGCTTCACTGGCAGCCTCCATGGTCCCTTTTGTACTTTTTCCGTCACGTGCGCGACCTGCCCAAGCAAAGGTTGGCATGATCTACCCCTTTCCAAATACATTGATCGTTAAATGTTGAAAAATGCTGCTCTCTTAAAAAAAATATGCGATTTAAACCACCAAATTATCTTCCACGACCAGGATTAATCGCCTTTTTTCGACCAAGAGCTGCAGCAGGATTGGCAAACATCTGCTTCAGTTCATCTATATCGTGAGAACGGGCCATTGCATCATCCTGGGTGATCTGCCGATCATGGGCCAGCAGAAACAATGATTGATTTAACGTCTGCATTGCGAACTTATCCTGCCCAATCTGCATCTGCGAATAAATCTGATGAATTTTATCCTCCCGAATCAAATTTCGGATCGCTGCATTCGGCACCATCACCTCCAGTGCCATACAACGCCCTTTTCCGTTTGCCAGCGGCATCAGAGTCTGCGACATGACCCCTTCCAGAACAAAAGAAAGCTGGGTTCTTACTTGTGACTGCTGGGTATCTGGAAAAACATCGATAATCCGGTTCATGGTCTGCACACAGGAATTAGTGTGCAAAGTTGCAAAGCAGAGGTGACCCGTTTCGGCAAGGGTCAAGGCGGCCTCAATCGTTTCAATATCTCTCAATTCCCCCAATAGAACCACATCAGGGTCCTGACGTAATATATACTTGAGGGCCATTTTGAATGATTGGGTATCTGCCCCGACTTCCCGCTGATTAACCAGACATTTTTTATGCGGATGCAGATATTCAATCGGATCCTCAATGGTAATGATGTGTTCACTGCGTTCACTGTTAATTGCATCAATAATCGCTGCAAGGGTTGTTGTCTTACCACTCCCGGTCGGTCCCGTTACCAGAACCAACCCGCGCGGTTTTTTTGACAGATCTCTAACAACCGCTGGAAGATTCAGATCATCAAAACTTTTGATATCAAAAGGAATGGCTCGAAAAGCACCCGAAACCGCCCCCCGTTGGACAAATACATTTCCCCGGAATCGGGATAACCCCTTAACCCCGAAAGAGAGGTCAAGTTCATTTTCTTCCTCAAACTTACGCTTCTGTGCATCGGTCAAAACGCTGTAGCAAAGCTGCTTGGTTTCAGCTGAAGATAGATTCTCTTCGCTGGTAGAGGTCATCTTCCCATCGATCCGGATCTGTGGAGATATGCCGGTTGATATGTGCAGATCGGAAGCACCCTGTTCGATCATTGATTTAAGCAATTGATGCATATTGGCCATAAAACTTCCCTTAATTTATTTAACTATCACGGTAGGGGACTGACCTTCGGTCTGTCCCCGGATAAATCCATCAATCATCGGCAACTGTCGTACGTAATACCTCTTCCAGAGTCGTAACCCCCTCCATCAATTTACTAATTGCCGATTGACGCATGGTTTTCACCCCAAGACGCATTGATTCCTGTTTAATTTCAGCAGTATTCGCACCAGACAGAATCATTTCCCTAATCTCTTCAAACATCGGCATAACCTGATAGACACCAATTCGCCCCTTGTAGCCAGTATCATTACAAATCGCACAACCACGCCCCTTGTAAGTTGTAAATTTACCCACCTGATTTTCTGGAACACCTGCGGTGATCAGGGCATCTTTGGAATGTTTTTCCGGCTCTTTACACTCGGAACAAACTCTTCGACCGAGTCGCTGCGCAGAAATCAGGTTAACTGCTGAGGCAACCAGGAAGGGTTCAATTCCCATATTCAAAAGTCGGTTAACGGTACTGGGAGCATCATTGGTATGCAAAGTTGAAAGAACCATATGTCCGGTCAATGCAGCCTTAACCCCAATCTCTGCAGTCTCAAAATCTCGGATCTCACCGATCATGATGATATCTGGATCCTGGCGCAAAAAAGCGCGCAGGGCTGCCGCAAAATTGAGGCCGATCTCTTCATGCATCTGCACCTGGTTGATTCCGGCAAAGTTAAACTCCACCGGATCTTCAGCCGTCGAGATATTTTCCGTTGTGCCATTCAATTCAGAAAGAGCCGAATAGAGTGAAACCGTTTTGCCACTCCCGGTTGGACCGGTGACCAGAACCATCCCGAAAGGTTTATGAATCTCCGTTTTGAACCATGCAAGCGCTTTCTCTTCATATCCAAGTTTGGTCATGTCCAACTGCAGGTTACTTTTATCCAGCAGCCGGAGAACCACCTTCTCACCAAATAGAGTCGGCAGACAATTGACTCGATAATCCATCTCCTGGTTACGCGCCATCTTGATCTTGATTCGACCATCCTGGGGAAGGCGTCTTTCGGCAATATCCATCGTTGCCATAATCTTAAGGCGCGAGGTAATTGCATTTTTAAGTTTACGTGGAGGCTTCATCACCTCATACAACACCCCGTCAATCCGATAACGCACTCGAAAGGAATGTTCATAAGGTTCAATATGGATATCTGAGGCTTTCTTCTTAATCGCATCAGTTAAAATAAGATTGACCAGTTTGACAACCGGAGCATCCTCACTGGCACGCTCAAGCTCACCAACATCATCTAATGTGGTATCATCTATCAGCTCCAGATCGTCAAAATCTTCCAACCCCCCCAAAACATCAGCCATGGTGGAGCTTTGATCATAGAATTTATCGATTGATTCCTTGATGGCGGCTTCAGCGGCAACGACAACTTCAACATTAAAGCCGGTCATGAATTTAATATCGTCAATAGCAAAGATATTTGATGGATCGGCCATGGCAACAATCAACGTTGCCCCGGCACGATTAATGGGAACTAACTGATATTTTTGTGCAACCTCAGAAGGAACCAAGGCAAGCACGGCCGGATCAACATCAAATTCGGCGAGATCAATAGATGGAACACCATAATGTTTAGATAGAAAAGCAGCGAGGTCATGCTCCTGAACGTAGCCCAGTTTGACCAGAGCTGCACCCAGACGAGTTCCATCCTTTTTTTGTTCAGAGACCGCGTTGGCCAACTGGTCATCAGAAATCAGTTGATTTCGAACCAGCAATTCTCCCAGACGACTGACACTCATTGAACTATATCCCCTTCTATTTTCATTTAACCGTGCGTAGGCTTAAATCAGGCAGCAGTATTGACTATCGGCCTACTTCAGTTAGAAACCTGCGCATGAAACCTGGCGTAGGTTTAACCCCTGTCCAGAGAAAAAAAGCATCCTCACCTTGAGCAGCCAACATCCCTAGCCCATCAGTGCAGAGCAATTTCAGTGAACGCGCACTTTTAATAAGTGGGGTTTCAGAAAGAGAATATATCATATCAAATATTAATGCGCTACCCTTAATGCACTCCAATGGTAAAAATTTTATCTTTTCACCATACAGCCCGACGGAAGTTGTATTCACAATTAAATCTACTCCAGATAAAGTTTCTAAATAGCTGTTATCATTGTAGTCAGCAACAAAAAACTGAACCGAAGGAAAGTGTGATATAAGATTATCGATAAGTTTTTCTGCCCGGTCCGGATGTCGATTTGCAATAAAAATTGATTTCACACCTGCCAGAGCTAACCCAACAGCTACAGCTCGGCACGCCCCTCCGGCCCCCAGAAGTAAAACTTTGCATCCCTCAGGCTGAAATTTTAATTCTTGGCGAACCGAACGGATAAAACCACTGGCATCCGTATTGTAACCGGTCAGAACTCCAGCACGATTGACAACAGTATTCACTGCACCAATTAACCTGGCAGTTGGGTCAATCTGGTCAAGCAGAGGAAGGATCGTTTCTTTATGGGGAATTGTGACATTCACCCCGGCAACATTCAGGGCACGCAGCCCGTTGACAGCTGCTGACAGATTCTCTGGCCGCACATGAAAAGGGACATAAACAGCATCAATATGATGTGCCTGAAAGGTTTGATTCTGCATCATGGGGGAAAGTGAATGGGCAACCGGATCACCCAAAAGACCGTATATCTGGCTTTTTCCTGACAAAGACATTGTGATCCTATTTTAACGACAGATATTCCCGATACTGAATAATCTGCACCGGTTGAAGAATCTGTCGCGCCCTGAGCACATCTGCAGAAATCGCATCAACTAATCCCTCAACATTTAAAAATTTCTGTTCCCCGCGTAACCGCTCAACAAAATAAATCCGCAAATTCTGATTATACAATTGTCCGGTAAAATCAAGCAGATGAACCTCAATTGTCGAAGGATTATCACCAAAGGTTGGACGCGTCCCAATATTAACAACACCGCCATATTCCTGCGATCCATGCCGCACCTTAACAGCATAGACCCCTGACGCCGGCAATAATTCCTTCTCCGTCTCCAGGTTGGCCGTCGGGAAACCCATCTCACGCCCTCGTTGATCCCCCGGCACAACCCTTCCTTCAAGATTATACTGACGACCTAGTAAGCGCACCACTCCCGCGACATCACCTGCCGCTATCATAGTGCGGATCCGGGTTGAACTGTAGGGCAGACCATCTGCCCCCACCGGCGGCATAACCTTGACAGAAAACCCTTGTTTTTCCCCACAGGCTTTAAGGAATTCAGTATTGCCACCTCGCCCCTTACCAAAAGAATAATTGTACCCAACCACCAGAGATCGGACATGGAGCTTGGCAATAAGAATATCAGCAACAAACTGCTCCGGCGACATCATTGCAAACTCTGCAGTAAATGGTGATTGAATCAAATAATCAATATGGGAAGCGGCAATCAATCGCTGCTTCTCTTTTAGCGTATTCAATAAAAGTGGCGCTTTATCCGGGGCAAGGAACTTAAGTGGATGGGGATTAAAGGTATAAACAATTGAGGGGATATTTAACTGTCGAGCCAGCTTGACCAGATGACGAAATAATTCACGATGGCCCAAGTGGACACCATCAAAGTTGCCCAAGGTAACAGCACTTGAGTCAAAGGAGATCGGCAGGTTATTAAAACTTTTAATGATATCCATCTATCTATTCCAGGAATATATTCTTTCATGTTTCTGAAGTGAAGAGATGAAACTGTACCATGATCCGAATGATGCCACCATAAGGATATAATTTCATAAGTTCAAGGCTGTCTCTGCCATTGACGAAAGTGGCTCAGATGTTTGCGAGCCAG
>JAOZMV010000099.1 GCA_029934095.1 Desulfuromusa sp.
CCCTGATCGTCGTTGCTCAACTGGTTCCTGCTGTATTGACCCTGTTCGGTATGACTAAAGCTGCTGTTCAAGGATCTCGCAAGACGGTTGCTGTAAAGAACTAAACAAAAGCGAAAAACAGTTAAACGCAAAGCGGGGACAGAATTCAATTCTGTCCCCGCTTTGCGTTTGAACCCCCGAACCAGAAAAATATTACTGTTTCTTCTGTAGCTCTCCTTTTGAATAAACTCCCTCAACCAGACATTCTTCATCAGCCTCAGACAGGAACAAGGTCCCGGTCCCATCTTCGTTGATCTGTAAACGGGCTTGCATATCATCAACCAGGCTAAAACAGCCATTGGTCTTCAATGCCATATTTTTAGCCACAAGCCCATACCAGTTATCATCCTCCCGGCTGACCTTTATCAGGTATTCCCCGGCATCCAGCTGGGTATGGCCGTAAATTATTTTGACGTCACATTTCAATCCCGATGCAGAGAAGGTTATCTCTCCGCTGTCACCTTCCATCTGCAGTAGCGCGGCCGCGGTACTTGAACTCTCAAGGCAGTATTCGGTTTGAATATATATTTTCTCAACTTCTGCCCAGTAGAGGTTTCCCCCTTTTCGCACCACGTTAATTTGATGCTCCAGTGCAAACAGGGGCGACCCACCTATCAGGATAGATAAAAGAACCACTACCGTAATTTTCATAATTTCTCCTTTTATTTGAGCAAGATCTTCTGTGCTAAAGGACCTCTTCACAGGAGGTCTATTCTCTCTCCATCATTGAGGGTCTCCAGTTCTAACTGATCAATTTTTGCAAGCACAGTCGGCCCCATATGGGTGAGCAGAAGCCTTTGACAGCCCAACTGTTTTCTCTTTTGCAACAGAGTTAAATAATCCAGATGCGAAGGAACTGGCTGGTCATAAGCAAAACATTCAGCGATCAAAATATCACTCCCTTGCGCCAGGGGGATCAAGCTCTCAGTCCATTCCGTGTCACCCGTATAACTGACAACCTTCCCAGCCACCTCAACACGTAATCCATAGACATGCTGACTGCTGCCATGCTTGACCTGAAAACATTCAATCTGTGCGGAATTTATCTGTAACGGCTTGTTTGGATCCAGCAATCGATATTCAATTGGAAAGTTAAGTTTCTGACCGAAAACTCCCGGGTAAAGTACTTCTGCTACAGCCTCAACTCGCTGCTGTAATCCCGGCGGCCCGATCAGGGTCAAAGGTCTGCTTCGCTGGCTGACATACTTCCCTTCCAGTAACAAGAAGGGAATTCCGCCAAAATGATCGCCATGAAGATGGCTGATAACAACGGTATCAATTTCAGCTGGATTGATCCCACAACGTTGCATTCCGATCAGGCTGGAACAGCCGCAATCAAGTAATATCTGTTCGCCGGCAGCAGCAAGATGAAAACAGCTGTTCAAGCGTCCGCCACTTCCAAATGCATCCCCGGTTCCAACACAACAAAGAGAGACTGGAATAGTTGCCATAGTCATTTCCCCTTTCTCTTACAGACCCGCCGACAGTAACAACTCAACAATTTCATTTCCACCACATAAACATGATACTATAAAAACCATTCGAACACAGAATTGTCACAACACTTTAACACCGGGTTGTCATGCCTGCAGATTCTTTTCAAATAATTTACGCACTGGCCATTATCCTGATTGCCGCTCTGATAGGTGGCCGGATTGCCTCATACTTCCGGATTCCCCGCGTTACTGGTTATCTGCTGGCAGGACTGTTAGTTGGCCCCTCATTTTCTAACTTCTTTAACCTTCCACAGATGCTCTCTCGCCAGGCATTGCAAGAACTGCAACTGATTTCAGACGTAGCCCTGGCATTGATTCTGATGAACATTGGTGGACAATTACGTACTGAAAATCTACGCCGTTGGAAGCAGCGAATCTTCATCTTTTCACTGACTGAGGCAATCCTTACCGGCCTGCTGGTGGGCTTTTCCATTTTTGGCGTCAATCAGTTCATGCTGATGTATACGATCACCGGGTACAGCCTTGCTCAGACATCCCTGCTGTTTGGTGTCTTTACCGGAACCATCAGCATCGCCACAGCTCCCGCAGCGACCTTGATGGTGGTACGTGAGTATGAAGCTGAAGGGCCAATCACCAGATTAGTATTAACTCTGGTGAGTCTGAATAACCTCTTTTCGGTCTTTGCTTTTACCATTGCGGCACAATTACTGGTCTCTCCCAACGGGGGATTCCTCTCAATTTTTTATCAACTGAGTACCCCTTTACTGCTGGGTGGTTCGGTCGGCCTCCTGATGTCAATCTGGGCTCAACGGCTGGAGTTGCCCAGTGAACATAAAATTCTGCTGCTCGGTGGCGTCACCGCAGTTGCCGTTATCAGCCGTTCTCTAGGGCTGGAGCCACTTCTGTCCTGTATGGCCCTGGGGATGATTCTGGCAGACAGCTCACCCCGTTGGGAGCGACTGCTAAAAGCTCTGAATGAAATTGACTACCCCCTCTATGTCGTGTTTTTTGTCCTCGCCGGAGCCAACCTCCATATTGACACTCTGGCACATATCGGCCTGCTCGGTGTAACCTATGTTTTTGCCAGAACCTGCGGAAAGCTGGCCGGAGCCTCTCTTGGCGCCAGCTTGGGGAAATTTGGACAACGTGAACAAACCTGGGTCGGCATGACCTTGCTTGCTCAGGCTGGAATGGCAATCGGACTGGCAGCAACTCTATCCACGCAATGGCCCGAAGGGGGTCAACTGGTTGAAACAATCATTCTTGGCTCAGTAGTCATCTTTGAGTTGATTGGTCCCTTGGCAGTTCGCTGCGGATTGGTTAAATCTGGAGAGGTTCCATTACTCTCACTATTGCGTAAACGGGCACCACAGAGTGGCATGGAAGGGTTGCATAGCGTCGCTAATCATTTTCGCAGCAATCTTGGACTTCCGGCTGGGCATAAGCTGGAAAATCCGGGTGATATCCTGGTTCGCCATGTTATGCGGCACAATGTTGAAACCATCGATCATGGCACACCATTTCAAGAACTCTTAAATATCATCGCCCACAGCCGCTACGACCGATTTCCGGTTGTTGACGATGAGCAAAATTTTGTCGGTATTATCAACTATACAGAAATTCGCAACCTCCTTTTTGATCAATCCCTCTCAGGATTATTGGTTGCCCGCGACCTGGTGTCGCTACCACACCACTCTATCCCCCCCGATATCCCTCTGCGTGAAGCATTAAAAACCCTGCAAAAAAAACGTAATATCAGTTACTTCCCGGTTATTGACCCGGAAGAACCAAAAAAATTACTCGGCATTCTCAGTCAGAATGATGTCCTTGCAGCATTCAGACAATTAAACCTGGAGAAATAAAAATAGCAGCGCAGCCTCAATAGGCCACCCTGCTATTTTAATCATGATTATCAGTCTGGTGAGTTCAGTTTTTTTCTAAATACTTTTTCGCCGGATTGACTTGTGGCGAATCAGGATATTCCTCTATCAACTTCTGCATTGTTGTCTTGGCATTTTCTCCATCTCCCAGGGCATTAAAAGCCAGGGCCTGTTTGAGCATCGCTGCAGAGGCCTTGGCATTGGAGGGATATTTACTGATAACATCCTGAAACTGCAAAATTGCTGATTCGTACTGCTTTTCACCATAAAAAGATTCACCTATCCAGTAAAGAGCGTTGATATATAAATCATGTTCCGGGTATTTCTTGATAAAGGACTCCAGCATTTCGCGTCCTTCAGCAAATTTTTTCTGGTTTCGAATTAATTCAAGGGCATTCTGGTAGAGTTGTTCTGCGGTCAGTACCGGTTCCTTGTTTTGCTCTGTCGGTTGCAGAGGCTGCACCATTGTCGTTTGTCTGGAAGCTTGCTGTTCCAACTCTTCGACCCGACTGGAAAGGGAACTCAGCTGTAATCCCATATCATCTTTGATCAATTCCAACTCATCGATTAGTGTCCGGTTATCCCGACCTAAATCATCCATTCGACCATTAATCGACTGAAACTCCACCCGTAGATTATCAAGTCCCGCCTGTAACTCAGCAACCTGACGCTGTTGCGTGTCGCCACCGGCCTTTTCAGATTGTGAGGTCTCCACCTCCTGCACTTCCAGGCGAGCCAGACGGCGCTTCATTTGTTCCAGGTCATTATCCATTCGCAACTGATTCTCATTTGGGGGGACACACCCGGCCAGTAACAATAAACTCGACACTATTAATATGAAGCGCATTGGATAACCTCCCGGAAACCTGAAACAAAAAAGGCCGCTCATTTTTTGCTGAGCGGCCCCGATTGATTACAAATACAGATTAACGCTTAACTTTAAAATTAGCACGGCGATTTTTAGCCCAAGCTTCCTTGGTACGGGCAGAATCGATAGGCATCTCTTCACCATAAGAGATAACACTCATGCGATCAGCAGCAACACCGAGAGAAATGAGATAATCCTTGGTAGCTAAGGCGCGTTTCTCACCCAGTGCCAAGTTATATTCGTCAGAACCACGCTCATCACAATGCCCTTCGACCAGAATTTTAATCGCAGGAGCAGCTCTCAACAAACCAGCATTGCTTACCAGAGTACTTTTAGCAGTAGCAGTCAGAACGTACTGGTCGAAATCAAAATGAATTGTTTCCAAACCTTTGGAAGCAGCACGTTCGGCAGATCTTGCAGCAGCGGCAGCATCATAAGCGGAAGTATCCGTAACGGCTTGCTCAGTAACAGCGGCAGGTTGCTGTTGTTCCGGCATGACTTCAACCTGAGTCGGTTCTGCGGGTTGTTCATCAACCGGTTTTTTAGCACACCCCGAAGCCAACAGGGTCAGGGCAAAGAGCATCACCACCAAACGGGTAATGTTAGATTTCAACATGATAAGTCACTCCTTTCGCATTTGCGATAAATTTAAAAAAATCCAACTATCTGCGTCATTATACAGAAGACCAACAGAAAAACAACACCCGTTTACAGGAAAACCCTCTCCTACCAACGATGAGACCACGCAGGATGTGAATCATTACCGCCAGGTGCCGAAATTTTTCTCCCTCCGGTTCCATCTGCCCGCATAATCCAGATCGACTTTGCCCCACCGTTGAGATCATTGGAGTAGATCAAAAACCGCCCATCGGGGCTCCAGCGCGGATGTTCTTTGCTCCCCTTACCGAAGGTCAACTGTCGCTCATCCGTTCCATCCTCACGAATGGTAAAAACATTAAAAACACCATTATCCATTCGGGAGTAAGCAATCCTGTCCCCTTTCGGGCTCCACGCCGGGGTCGCATTATATTTCCCTTCGAAGGTCAAGCGGGTCACTTCCAGGGTATGAATATCAACAATAAAAATATTGGGATTGCCGCGACGGTCAGAAACAAAAGCGATCTTGTTCCCTTTCGGACTCCAGGTCGGATCAACATCGATACTATAGTGGTTGGTCAACCGTCGATGAATAGTGCCATCGGTACCCAGCAGATAAATTTCTGCATTTTTATCCTTTGACAGGGTCAGGGCAATCTCGCGACCATCCGGACTGTAACGTCCACCAATATTCAACCCCGGCTTGAGCGACAACCGTGACTCACGCCCGGTATAGATTTCCTTACGATAGAGATCGGGATTTCCTTTATTGTACGAGGTAAAAATCAACTCTTTGCGGGTTGGTGAAAAGTCGGGGTTCAGAACGATAGAGCGATGGCTGGTCATACGCATTGGCTTATAGCCATCGACATCCATCAAATAAAGTTCTTTATGGCCGGTCCGCTTGGAAATATAGGCAATTTTAGTAGAAAATGGACCTTTTTCACCGGTCAGGCTTTTCAGCACCTGATCGGCAAAGGTATGGGCAATTTTACGCACATCCGTCACCTTGCCACTATAGTTCCGTCCGGTTAACAGTCGCTGGGTGATAACATCAAAAAGTCGCAACTCCATGGTCAACTTGCCCGCGGTAACACTATACCCCCCCTTGAACAACGCCTCAGCCCCGAGCATCCGCCACTGGTAAAAATCAATCTCATTACGCCGCAATCCAAGTTTGTCTGCATCGCTCAAGAAAGAGGCGGGGTCGGTCAGATCAAATAGTCCGGACAGTTCCAGATCCCCCTGCAGAACCTGCTGAAACTCCGTCGCCACCGCCGACCGTGCGGCCCCCACTCCCATGGGCAACAAGCGAGTCATCGCCAGAGGAATAGT
>JAOZMV010000100.1:0-2638 GCA_029934095.1 Desulfuromusa sp.
CGACAAAATTAACCCCCTTGACCACCCGGCCATCTTTAACATCAAGACAGGGGATAATTCGTTTGGTCAACATCAATAAACTCCTTTAGGCTTTAGTCAGAGCGACAGCTTCACGCAGATCAATCGCTCCCGAGTAGATCGCTTTGCCGGTAATAACGCCGGTAACACCAGAGGATTCAATCTTTAACAACTGACGGATATCATCCAGAGTCGATAAACCACCCGAAGCAATAACGGGGATACTGATCGCTTCGGCCAGAGCCCTGGTTGCTTCAATATTCGGCCCCTGCATCATCCCATCGCGGGCGATATCGGTATAGATGATCGCCTCAACACCAAAACCTTCCATCTCTTTGGCCATCTCTGTCGCTTTTTTCTCTGTCACATCAGCCCAACCACGAACCGCCACCAGACCATCTTTAGCATCGATACCGACAACAATCCGTCCGGGGAATTTACGGCAAGCCTCTTTAACCAGGTCTGGATTTTCTTTGGCCACCGTCCCCAGAATCACCCGAGTTATCCCTAACTCAAGGTACGCTTCAATCGTTGCCAGATCACGAATTCCGCCACCCAGTTCAGAGGGGATATCAATCGCCTCAACAATCGATTTAATTGCAGCTTTGTTCTTCGGCACCCCGGCAAAAGCACCATCCAGATCAACAATATGGAGATACTCCCCACCCTGCTCCTGCCACATCAGTGCCTGAGCTGCCGGGTCATCATTATAGACGGTATCTCTATCCATCAGCCCCTGTTCCAACCGGACACAGCGACCCTCTTTCAAGTCAATTGCAGGTAAAATAATCATCCTTTTGTAAATCCTTTAATAACAGACATGGAAGCTCTGGTAAAATGTGCCTGACTATAAATTTTATTGCTGCACAGAGCAATCCCAGAATAATAATTCTTTTCTGTGATGCAGCATAATTTATATTACGAAAAACCCAATGTCCCCCCCGCCCAAAGGACGGAAGTTTCTACTTCACTTCCAATCGATATATTTAAGTAATATTCGAATAAATTGACTCAACTCAATTAACAGCTATCTCTTTCCTGTTAGTATTGAGATGATATATTCCTGACTTACTGCAACTGTATGTAAGGCTCAATTCCGAAAGTAAAGCCAATACTTCGACCACTTAAAGGATCGTCGAGTGAAGAAAATAAGCTTACTTATCCTCCTGATATTATCAAGCACCATAGGTGGTACCCTGCACGCCCAAACGTTGACTCTGCAGGATTGTATTCAGAAAGCTCTACGCACTCACCCTGATATCAAACGATTTGTTTTACAAATCAGACATAGCAATAAAGAGATTGATATTGCTCAAGCTGATTATCTGCCCCATATCTCACTCAACGCAGAATACAACCCAACAAGAACTTATGTTATGCCCGCTAATGATATGTTTCGGACACGAAACAACGATGGCTGGCAAGTGGGAGCAACGCTCAAACAGAAAATCTGGGATTTCTCGAAAACTTTTTCCTTGATAAAAGCCCAGAAGACACTGGAAGAGATCGCCAAGTTATCCCTTAAAGATGCCAAGGCGCTGTTGGCTTATAAAGTAAAACTTCAGTATGAGCTGGCCTTTGTGCAGGAAAAGGCCATTGCCGTCAGAAAAAAAGATTTGCAAGCAAAAGAAGAACTTTATAATCAGGCGGAAGTCCTTGTTGAGCAAGGACTGAAAACCCGTGCAGATGCAACACGTTTTTTGTCCTCAACCGCTGTTGCCAAAGATAATCTATCCATTGCAGATTCAAATTTCACCAAAGCAAAAACTGTGTTATCCCTCTATATCGGGGAACCTATCCCCCAGGGTGTGGAATTTGAAAATAATAGTATGAAGCCCGACACACGCCTGACCAACGAAGAAACAATGTTGCAAGACTCACCAGCACTCCAAAGTCTTCAAAAAAATATCGAGAGAAGTAAATTCCTCTACAAAGCAACAAAGGCATCCCACTATGGTTCCATTGATGCGGTTGCTTCTTATACCTATCAGGACACGCTTAATACTTATGATTCAACCCTGATAGGAATTATGCTCAACATTCCTCTCTACAGCGGCGGACGACTTTTTGCTCAAGAAAAGCAGGCAATAATCGACAGGGAAAGCACTAAAAATGAATATGAAATCAAAGTGCTGGCTCTGAAAGAGGAATTTGAGAGCCTGCTCATCGACTTGAAAAGCTATGGACAGACTATCAAAGCTAAATCTTCACAGTTAGAAGCCGCCAAACAGACAAAAGAGGTAGTCAATGGTCGCTATCAGGAGGGTCTTGCAACGTACATAGAAGTTTTGGATGCAACGGCATTGATGCTGGATGCCCAACTTGGACTTCTCCAAGCCAACTACAATAGAAACAGCACAATATACCGACTAGATTATTTACAAGGAAGTACCGAATGAAAACAGTTATCAAATATCTCGTAGCATTAGTTGTTATAGCAATCCTTGCCATAGCTGTTTATTTTAAAGTGTATGTGCCCAAGCATACATTCAAAATTATTCAGCCAACTTCAGGGCGACTTCAAGGCCCCAATATTTGACTTCAATATTGAGTTTTTCCAAAATTTCCGTAACTCCCAATTGATCCGCACAAGCTTTGCATGAAGTTACATGAACGCCGG
>JAOZMV010000100.1:2648-6075 GCA_029934095.1 Desulfuromusa sp.
CAATGTCGATGCATTGAGCATATATCCCATCACCGCCCAGACAGGTGGGGAAATTTTAAAAATTTTGACTGATGAAGGCAAGTGGGTCAAAAAGGGTGAATTGCTGGTCGTAATGGATGGAGTCGATCTACCCAGGCAGCTTGAAATCGCAAATGCTAATTTTAGTAAAGCTGGATATGAGGTTCAAGCTTTGCGAAGTGAGTTAAAAAACCAAAAAGCACAGAGAGCACTTTTGCAGGCTACATACAACCGCTATGAAAAGCTAAATAAACAGGGATTTATCACGCAAGCTGAATATGACAAAGCCCTTACAGACTTGCAAGGCATTCAGGCGATGATTGCTGCAACGACATCGAGGATTAATTCTGCTCAATCTGCTGTCGTAGTTGCGTCGAAAAATATTGAGGTGATTCAGGAAAAAATAGCTCGACTCAAAGTGTATGCCCCCGTGGCAGGGTATGTCATTGCGAAGGAGGCAGAGGTTGCTCAATATGTACAGCCATCAACACCTATTTTGCAGATCGTAGATCCAAAGACATTATGGGTGGAAGTAAGAATTGATGAACGGATAAGTGCACAGGTGAAACCGTTGCAAAAAGCAACCATTATACTTCGCTCACAACCAGGTAAACACTACCAGGGCGTGGTCAAACGAATTGACGCCATGACAGATGCCGTAACCCTTGAACGAAAATTTTATGTGGCATTTGAAACGATACCCACGCCATTCTTTATTAACGAACAAGCCCAGGTAATCATTGATGTCAAGCAATACGAAAATGTTACCAAAATCCCCTTTGCGGTGGTTGTGCAAAAAGAGGGGAGAACAGGAATATGGGTGGTTCAGGGAGAGCACGCACATTTTACAGCTATTGACAAGATCGCCAAGAATGAGACTGAGATGGCGATAGAAAAAGTAGATAAAAATAGTTTGATCATCGTTCCGGACAGGCGTAAAAAATCTTTGAGTGAGGGCATGAGGGTCTACCAATGATCCACCTGGCCAAAGAAGACATCAAACACACCCTCGGCAAGTTTGTTGTGACTGCTATGGGAGTGGGGATGTTGCTGGGCATAGTCCTGATCATGATGGGTGTTTATCGTGGGATGATAGTCGATGTCGAAGTTTTGTTGAATGACTTGGATGTGGACTTGTGGATTGTGCAGGAAGGAACCTTGGGGCCATTCGCAGAAGCGTCAAGGGTGCATGAAGATTTACAGTATACAATTGAATCCCTGCAAGGAGTTGACAACAGTAGCGCCATCACCTTTCAAAATATTCAATTGCCGCAAGGTAAAAGTAAAGTACGTGTTTTTGCGGTTGGGTATGATGTCTATGGAGGTATCAACCCTATCAACCCGGCAAGACTGGTGACTGGGCGAACACTGGCAACCGACCATTACGAAATCGTTGTTACCGACAAAACCGGTTTCACACTCCATGACAAAATCCAATTGGGACGTAATATTTACACTGTTGTTGGAGTGACCCATGGCAGTGTCTCATCGGGAGGCGACCTGTTGGTGTATATCAGTCTTAAGGATGCGCAGGAGTTACAGTTTTCATACTCAAATAAGCGGATACAAACTGACCGAGCAAGAGGAATAATTACCCGGGACACTCATATGGTTAATGCCGTTATTGCAACGGTAAAACCAGGAAACAATGTGGAAAATGTTGCAGGGGAAATACGAAAATGGCACCACAAGAGTGTGTACACCAAGGCACAGCAACATGCAGTGTTGACAAAATATGTTGTGGAAAAATCATCAAAACAGATAGGCCTATTTACAGCTATTCTGATCATCGTTGCAACGATTATCATATCACTCATCATCTACACAATGACCTTAGAGAAGATGAAAGAAATTTCCATCATGAAACTTATAGGATTGCCAAACAGTACAATCGTCAGGATGATTGTTGAAGAGACATTGTTACTCGGTATCTTAGCCTTTATGTTTGGTAATATATTTTCACATCTTATTTATCCAAAATTCCCCAAACGAGTTGTTTTGGAAATTCCCGATGCATGGATGCTTTTTGGTATGGTCGTGGTTGCCAGTATAGTCGCCTCATTTATTGCGGTTAAAAAGGTGATCAATGCTGATCCTGCTGCCGCAATAGGTGATTAATATGAACGATAACATTGCAATACGTGTTGAAAATATATGTAAATCCTTTGGTGATGGCGATAGTTTTATTGAAGTGATTAAAGATGCTTCGTTTACTATCAACAAAGGTGAACTTGCAGCCCTCGTCGCTCCGAGTGGCACGGGGAAAACAGTACTTTTGATGATGATAGGATGTGTCAATGAGCCAGATTCCGGGGAAATGTGGATAGGGACTGAAAAAGTATTTGATAATAGATGGCTTACTAAGGAAACCCGAAAAATAAGACGAGAAAAGATAGGTTTTATCTTTCAGGCACACCACCTTATACCTTTTTTAAATATCATAAATAATTTGATACTGCTTCCTCAGACAAATAAAACAGATGAAAAAACTTCAAAAGCAGAAGCTAGAAAATTATTGCATTATTTTGGCATCGCAGATAAAGAAAAAGCTATGCCCTCACAACTTTCAGGCGGGCAAAACCAAAGGGTCGCCATTGCCAGAGCGCTGATCAATAATCCGCAAATCATTCTAGCTGACGAGCCAACCGCAGCGCTTGACACACAACGCTCAGTCGATGTGATGAAAATACTTAAAAAGATAGCATTGGAACAAGAGGTCGCCATCATAATGGTGACCCATGATGATAGAATGCTTCCTTATTGTGATAGGATCATGAAGATAGAGGATAAAAAGATTGTCTTTGTATAAACGGCCAACAACTTAATCCCACCCACCCCTTGAAATCACACCCATGCCAATAACGATCACAGTTCGGCAAAATTCTTGAAAATATTCAGTCCACCCGTCTGACTTTTTTCCGGGTGAAACTGGGTTGCCAGAATGTTATCCCGCCAGAGAGAGGCACAGAATTCAACGTCGCCATACCTGCAACTGGCCACGATATCAGCAGGATCTTCAGCAGCACAGTAGTAGGAATGGACAAGGGCACAAAAGGGGACAGATTTATTGCCCATCATCTTTGATAATATGGAGTCATCAGATACCAAACTTATACCCGTGGCTTGATCCTGATCCCCTCTATCTTGATATGGGCAAGACAGAAAATGAACGGCAGCAGCGCTAGCGCGAGTTTTTAGCTGAAGCGGTTTCTGACAAGGAAAGAGAACTTATCAAGCAGGCTGTCCAGCGGGGACAGTTGACCGGGGGAGCGGCTTTTATTGACGAGATAGAAGAAAAACTGCAGCGCCGGATTGAATTCCGTAAACAAGGTCGGCCTAAAGGTTCCGGCTTAACGAAATCGGGAGACAGACCAGAGGTCAGTCCCCTCAAGGCGCGCGGTGAACAGAG
>JAOZMV010000101.1 GCA_029934095.1 Desulfuromusa sp.
ATTGAAATCGCACTGTTACTCAATGTAACTCTCCCACCTTCTGCATATACTCGTCGATAAGACGGGTATCGTCGTCTTTGGTGAAGTTCTTCTTCAACAGTTCTTCGGCAATACCGACGGCCAGATGAACCGCTTCACGTTGCAGCTCTGTCTTTGCATTGGCCACCTCAAGCGCGACTGCGTTCTCTGCATCCTGCTCAATCTTTACAGCCATAAGTTTTGCACTTTCAATGATCTTTATTTTTTCTAATTCCCCTTCACGGCGAATAGAATCACTGATTGTGGCAATTTCTTCGGTCGCTTGAGCTAATTTACGATCGTACTCAGAAAATTTAGCCTCAGCTTCTTCCTTAATCCGTTTCGCTTCAGCGAGGGTTTTTTCAATCTCTTCCCGCCGTCCAGCCAGCCCTTTTTTTACCGGTTTCGCTAAAAAATAAACCAGGATAGCGACAACAATAGAGAAATTAAAGATTCGATAGAGAAAATCCTTCAGCAGAACACCGCTGGCAACCTCATGGCCACCACCAGAGGCAAAGGAAACCCCACTGATGAGTCCAACAAGAAGTAGCGATAAAAGAACAGCTTTAATGTGTTTGTGCATATTTCCTGAACCTTCCCTGCCTTAAGCCAATTCCCGACCAAGGATTTTTGTAGAAATCTGCTCCGCCAGTGATTTAGCTTCGGTTTTCAAGGTCTTACCGGCCTCGCCTGCTTCATTGGCAACTTGAGATTTGATCGCTTCGAATCGGGATATTGCTTTTCCGTGAGCCTCTGCAAGTAGTTTTGCCTCTTCTTCACTGGCCGCTTTTCTTAATTTATTTCGCTCTTCATTCGCCTGAGACTTGGCATCGCTAAGCTGTTGCTGATAGCGCTGCATTTTTTCATCAATTTCCGCCTCCAGAGCCTTCGCTCCGGCATGCAACCCGGTTAGCGTCTCGTGCCGCTCAGCCATAATCTTCTTGAGTGGCCGATAGAGTATTTTATTAAGTATGATCAGGAGAATAATGAAGTTAAGGAACTGCAGACCAAGGGTCCAGTCAACGCTTATCACCTAGATAACCTCTTTGGATGGTGTTTTCGATACACTAATGTGCAGATACCGAGTATGAACATGATTTATAAAATAGGGGTTTTGATTAAGGCACGAATAGCTATCACAGTTCAGAGTTCCATGTCAAGCATTTGAATCCCTCATGCTGCACATCTTAGATGCTGTTAACTATATGTATTTAAACTGTTTATCAGCTACTTTTTTTCCCGTTGATTGATTTTACATTGATTGCCTCTTTGATCGGTTCTGACATTTTAATCTCGCCATTAAAAATAACCTTTTCATCAATCTTTACCGATGGCGCTTCTATGCTTCCCTCTACCCGTGCCGGTGACCTCAATTCCACCATGGTGGTGGCTTTAATATCTCCCTTAAAATGGCCACTGAGAATTAACGCTCCAACATGGATACTCCCCTCAATCTTGGCAGATTCACCAACAATCAAGGTATCACTCGACTCTATTTCACCAGCAAAAACTCCATCGAGACGAACCATTTCATCAAAACTCAGCTTTCCTTCAAACCGACTCCCCGGTCCCATAAAAGCCTTGATATCTGCCTTGTCGAGCGCTATCGGTTTTTTCATGTTTGTCTGCTCCTGTTTTTTATTAATAAACATACTGTTCTCCACTTTCCATTTAAGTTTATTGTCGCAACATTAAACACCAAGTAAATCCAGAATTCTACTTAGCTCATCCTGATCATGGTAGCTGATTTCTATCCGCCCCCCCTGTCCCTTTGACAACAGTTTCACCTGGGTTCCCAACTGTTCCTGAAGAGTGTTTTCAAGTGCAATCAGATTGGGATCTACCAACTTTGCGACAACCGGTTTGTGCACTTTTACACCAAACATACTTTTGATTTTTTTAATCAGTTTTTCTGTTTCCCGAACCGATAATTTTTTTCTGATGATTTCCTGACTGGCTTCGATAATATCTTCTTCTTGCTCAAGAGCTAACAGCGCCCTGGCATGCCCCATGCTCAGACGGTTTTCAATCAGATCATTTTTGACCTTTTCCGGCAAGCGCAGTAATCTTAAAGCGTTGGCTATAGTTGATCGATCCTTACCAACCCGGGTTGCAACTTCTTCCTGAAGCAAATCGAAGCTGTCCATTAAATAGCGGTAAGCTTCTGCTTCTTCCAGGGGATTAAGATCTTCTCGTTGAATATTTTCTATCAACGCTATCTCCATCGCCCAATCTTCAGAAACATCCTGGATAACAACCGGAACACGATCCAGCCCGGCTTTTTGTGCCGCTCGCCAGCGCCTTTCACCAGCTATAATTTGGTAGTAGTCATCTTGGCGCCGCACCACCAAAGGTTGGATAATCCCCTTCTCTACTATAGAAGCAACCAATTCAGCCATCTTACCGTCATCAAAGGTTTTACGCGGTTGTTGGCTATGCGGTTTCAGTTCTTCAATCGGACAGGAAAAATATTTTTTTCCCCCCTCCTGAGCAGCAGAATTTAACAGGGCACCAATTCCCTTCCCCAGAGCGGGGCGTCTCAACTTAGCCATGAGCCCCTCCTGCCAGAACTTCCTGTGCAAGATCCATATAGGCCTGTGCCCCCCGTGAGGCGATATCGTACATCAAAACCGGCTGTCCATAACTTGGCGCCTCCGAAAGTCTGACATTACGTGGGACAACCACGCGAAAAACCTTATCACCAAAATGTGCCCTGATTTCATCACTGACCTGATGGCAAAGGTTGTTACGACCATCAAACATGGTCAGTAATATTCCATTAATATCAAGTTCTGGATTTAATTCCTGCTGCACCAGACGGACTGTCTGCAATAACTGACCAAGCCCCTCCATAGCATAAAACTCACACTGTAAAGGAACCAACACTGAGTCGGCCGCCGACAAGGCGTTGACGGTCAACAAACTGAGCGATGGCGGGCAATCAATGATCACATATTCGTAGTTTTCAACCAATGTCTCGATTGCAAACTTCAGCTGTTTTTCTCGATCATCTTTACCAATCAACTCAATTTCCGCACCAATTAAATCGGTATTGGACGGCAACACATCCAGACATTCCAAAGCCGTCCGCTGCAATACATCCTGAGCCTCTTCCTCACCCAATAAAACATTGTAAATCGTTGAAATTACTTCTGTTTTATCAATCCCAAGGCCACTACATGCATTCGCCTGAGGATCCATATCAATCAACAATGTTTTCTTTTCCGCAGCAGCTAAAGATGCGGCCAGATTGACAGCTGTCGTGGTTTTACCGACCCCGCCCTTCTGATTTGCAATGGCTATAATCTTTGCCACTTATGAAACTCCTTTTATCGGCTAAACCAACTACCTGAAAAGCATTGAGAAGGCGACACAAAGCAGGGAGAATATCATATCTTCAGGTTAAATTCAGCTCTTATTGTCGCCAATAAAATCCGGATTTTGTTTCCTCAGAACAATAAGCTGTCTCTCGGCTTGAGAAAAGGGGAGATGATAGGTTAAAATAGTCGGGTCGGTAAAACCCAAACTCCCTATTGTTGCTTCTGCTGTTTTCAATTCATTTCGACCCTCAGGCCCCTTCATAACCAACAGCCGCCCTCCTGATTTCAACCAGGGGAGAGCACAGTAAAGTGAAGTCTCCAATGATGAAAAGGCGCGACTCACTATCAGGTCACATTTTCCTCGGTCAAGGGCGCCGAGCTCCAGATCTTCCATTCTTGATTGCACAACAGTAAGGTTGTCCAATTGCAACAACCGTTTGATATGTTTTTGAAAATTTATCTTCTTGCCGACGCTGTCTATCGACACAACCTGCAGAGTGGGGAGAGCAATCGCCAAAGGGATTCCCGGCAGACCTCCACCTGAGCCCATATCAATAATTTGCTTCGCATTATGCAGGTGGGGTAACAACAAAAGGGAATCGAGCAGGTGCTTCTCTATCGCCTCGTCACGGTTTCTGATTGAGGTCAGGTTAATACGCTGATTCCAACGCAACAATTCATCCAGAAAACGTATTTCTTCTTTGATGGCTTTTTCAGATAACTGCAGCTCAAGCCGCGACAACCCCTCAATAAAACTGTCAGACATGATACTTCTTACGCAGATAAATCTGGATGACTGCGATTGCTGCCGGTGTCACACCCTGTATTCTACCTGCATGGCCAAGACTTGTGGGTCGGATTTTCTTGAGCTTTTCACGAACCTCAGTAGAGATACTTGGAATCAATGCATAGTCAATATTGGTGGGAATTTTTACATCTTCTTGTTCTCGAAACCTTTCAACCTGCTCAAGCTGCCGCTTGATATAACCTTCATATTTTACCGCAATCTCTACCTGCTCAAGGGCTTGTGCCGAAAAAGACCCCAGCTCTGGAAATATCTCTCCCAGTTGATTGATATTGATCTCCGGTCGCCGCAACAACTGCTCCAGACTTAAGCCACTCTTCAACTCACCCAACTCAAGTTTCTCTACAATTCTGCGATCGGAAGAGGTCACACTTTTGTTCTTTATGATTTGGGTGGCAGCACCAACCTGCTCCTGCTTAGCAAGATACTTCTCCCACCGCGCATCACTCACCAGTCCAATCTTACGTCCGAGTTCTGTTAATCGCTGATCAGCATTATCTTCACGCAGCAACAGTCGATATTCGGACCGGGAAGTAAACATTCGGTAGGGATCTGTCGTCGGTTGGGTTATCAGATCATCGACCATCACCCCAAGGTAACCTTCATCCCGACCAATAATGACCGGCTCTTTGTCTGTGCATTGATGGGCGGCATTTATTCCTGCGAGCAAGCCCTGCCCTGCGGCCTCTTCATAACCCGAAGTCCCATTGATCTGACCCGCATGAAATAAGCCCGCAACAGCCCTGGTCTCTAAGCTCGCATTTAATTGCATCGGTTCGACAAAATCATATTCAATTGCGTAACCGGGTCGCATTATCTCTACCCGCTCAAACCCTACCATGGAACGAAAGTAGGCTAACTGCACATCCGCTGGCAGTGACGTGGACAAACCACTGGGGTACATTTCGCTACCGCGAACCCCCTCTGGCTCAAGGAAGGATTGGTGGCTTTTTTTATCGGCAAAGCGGACAACCTTATCCTCAATTGAAGGGCAGTAGCGTGGGCCAACCCCCTCAATCACACCTGAAAACAAAGGCGACCGATCCAGGCCAGCGCGAATTATCTGATGAGTTTTTTCATTTGTTTCAGCAATATAACAGTCAACCTGCGTCCTCTCTATCTTATCGGTCATAAAAGAAAACGGCTTTATTAACTTATCTCCGGGTTGCCTTTCCAGTTTTGAAAAATCGATTGATCGGGCTGACAATCTGGCCGGCGTCCCTGTTTTCAAACGGCCAACATGCAAACCAAGGGAACCCAGTGAAGCAGAAATGCCTTCAGCGGAGGGTTCTCCAGCTCGCCCCCCGGCATAGTGATTCAAACCGATATGGATCAAACCACGCATAAAAGTTCCAGTCGTCAGAACAACCGTCTTACCAGAAAAAGTGACCCCTTCCCGGGTCCCAACACCAACAATACGATTTCCCTTCACCAACAATTCATCAACCAACCCCTGCTTCAAATCAAGCAACGGTTCCCGTTCAATAACATTTTTCATTCGCGCACTGTAGGCCATCCTGTCAGCCTGCGCCCTCGCTGCCCGTACAGCTGGACCCTTGCGGGTGTTGAGACGACGAAACTGAATTCCCGTTGCATCTATATTCAAACCCATCTCCCCACCCATAGCGTCAATCTCATGGACAAGGTGACCCTTCGCCAACCCACCGATGGAAGGGTTACAGGACATCTGCGCAACAGTATCCAACCCAATCGTTAACAACAGCGTGGTGCAACCTATTCTTGCCGCAGCCAGCGCCGCCTCACAACCAGCATGCCCCGCACCAACAACAATAACCTGATAATCTTTACCGTAACTACTCATCTTGTAATAAGTACCTCAATGTTTCACGTGAAACATTTACTTGCCGATACAAAAACCAGAAAAAATATCATCCAACAACGCCTCGGTTGTGGTCTC
>JAOZMV010000102.1 GCA_029934095.1 Desulfuromusa sp.
CAATGACAACATTGAAAGGATTAATTCCTTCCGGAAGCAGAGTCTCGCGGGTGACAGCCATAGCATTTAACTTATCCAGAATACCCATTATTCGCTGCCAACAATCTGCTGAATCTGCAGCACAAAATCTTTTACCGTCTGTAAATTTGACAGGTCATTTAACGGATAAGTGATATCAAACATATCTTCCACCTCTTCCAGCATCTCCATAAGTTTTAACGAGTCAAAACCCAGGTCATTGATTAAATCTGTATCGTCCTTGATTGGTGCCTGCAACTGAGCATGTTCCTGAAGAAGAGTTTTAACCTGTTGAAAAACTGTATCGTATTCCGGGATCGTCATAATTTTTAGAACTCCAACGACTAAAAGAGAATCTTTAATAAAAAAGACGTCTCATTCCATCAGGAAATAAAACTTTTGGTTGCCAGTTAGTAGCTCGGGTGATTGCACTATTGTCGCTGACCCAGTCCGGATGGAAAATTTCTCTCACTTTTCCCGGGGTCAACATCGGCTGATAGCTGCTCAGAGACGCTATAGCAATGTTGATCCGGCCAACGATGGATATTAATCCGCGTGGGAGTGAAAAACAGTGAGCCGGTTTGCCGTTGAGCTGGGCAGCAATCGCCGCAATTTGCGCCCAAGTATAGCCATTAGGGTGGCCGTCATGCAACTCAAAACATTGCCTGGCAGAGATTCTATCCGGGCGGAGCAGACAAATCACCGCCTCTGCCAGATCATCGACGTAAAGGAGCGAAAACCGACCATCTTTGCTACCAACAACAGGAACAATACTGCGCCGGATCAATTTTAGAAGCGGTTCCATTTCGCGGTCTCCCGGGCCGTATACAGCAGGAGGGCGCAGAATATCCCAGGAAATTTTGTCATCATACTCCAGCAGGGTATCCTCACCCAGTTTTTTGCTTAAAGCGTAAGCAGAGAGGGAAGGTTCGCGGGCAGCCAAAGAAGATATCAATAAGAAACGGGGCACCCCCTGCTCAACAGCTGCCTGAAGTAATCTTTCTACCCCTTCGACGTTGATTTTCTTGAATTGCTCCAGGGTCGCGCCACGCACTGCTCCGGCACAGTGGACAATCGCATCAACATTGGTCACTAGAGTACGGAGACTGTCTGCATCTTCAAGATTGCCAGCCACCCATTCAACGGAAGCTATAGCTTTTGGAGGAAGGGAGGAGGAACCGGGGCGGTACAATGCCTTAACCCGGGAACCCTGATCAGTTAAATATTTGAGCAATACTCGACCAATGAAGCCAGTTGCTCCTGTGAGTGCGATTGTTGCCACAACTAAATTCGTTTTACGGGAAGTGTTAAGATAGGATTATTGTTCATCCCTTTGTCCAATAGCAGCAGGATGTGAATCAGTCACATCCTCAGACTGCCTGTGCTGCAAACAAAAGGTCGTCAACTACTTGCTTTTGTTCTTTCTGACGACTCAAATAATCGCGCTGAGTACCAGCACGGGAGAGTTTCCCTGAAGAAGTTCGGGGGAGAGTATGCGCGGGGACGAGTTCGATAGTGCAATTAATACCTACTTCTTCACGGATAATCTGGGAAAGGCGAACCGATAACTCATTTCGCTTGATCTCATCAGTTTCGCGATATTGGACAACCATCACGGCAGTCTCTATGCCATCATCAGCTGTAACAGCAATTGCCGAAGCATCGCCAGGCCTGATTTCAGGCTGTAACTCTGCATAAAACTCCAGATCCTGAGGCCAGAAGTTACGCCCGTTGATGATGATCATATCCTTTTCACGCCCGGTAATCATCAAGCTTCCTTCATGCAGATAGCCAATATCCCCAGTATTCAACCACCCATCAGCAGAAAGAACCTTGGCCGTTGCAACCGGAGCAGCAAAATAACCACTCATGACACTTGGACCACGAACATGGATAGTTCCACATTTTCGATCCGGCAGAGTCTGACCAGCCTCGTCACGAATAACAATCTCATGCCCGGGTAACGGGACACCGCAATTGACCAACTTTTTGGTGCGACATCCTGATGACTTTTGATCAGAACTGTCCACAACAGGCAGTGCTTCCTGATGCTCTGACAAATGTTCTGCATCTATTTCATCGACCATCACTCCCAGATCAATCGGAGCAAAGCTGACAGCAAGTGAGCATTCAGCCATTCCGTAACTGGCAACAAAGGCCTTGCGATTAAAGCCAAAGGGGTTCAATTTTTCAGCAAACGCCTCTAAAATTTCGATCTGGATCGTTTCCGCTCCAACTCCGGCAACCCGCCAGGCACTGAGATCAAATGGCTTTGCGTCATTAAGACGGACGCGACGTGAACTCAGTTCATAACCAAAAGGAGGGCCAAAGGAAATGGTACCACGGTTATCGCTCATCAATCCCAGCCAGAGTTTTGGCCGCATAGCAAAATCACGGGTCGCCAAATAGTCAACTGAAAGCTGTGCTGCCAGAGGTGCCAGGACAAATCCAACCAACCCCATATCATGATAATAGGGGAGCCAGGAAACACATCTATCACCCTGGCGAACTTTGAGGCCATCCTTGATAATTCCAGCAAGGTTATGCATTACCGCTGCTTCACTGACCATAACCCCCCTCGGGAAACGGGTACTTCCTGAGGTGTACTGGAGATAGGCAGTTTCTTCAGGCTGCAATGGATACAATTCTACTGATTGTTCTTCAAGATCGTCAAATGTCTGCGGCGTGCCGACCAGTTTTAGCTTCAGACCAGCAGTGGCTTCCAGCAGGTAGGGTAAAAATTCTGTCATGGCGACAGCAACAGTTGCCTGACTTTTCTCCAACAACCCCTTTAATTGTTCAACATAAGCCTTGTGTCCACCCAGATGGATCGAAGCTGGCAACGGAACGGGGGTGTATCCTGCGTATTGACAGGCAAAAAAGAATCGCGGAAAATCCGGATGGGTCTCTGCGACAATGGCAACTCGAGATCCCCTCTCCATCCCCAGGCCAAGAAGGCGCTTCGCCAGAGTTTTAGCCCCTTGCTGTAATTCCGAATAGGGAAGAACGGCATCAAGCTTGCCCCGTCCATCATAGAAATTGAGCCCACTTTCTCCCTTGGCAGCATAATCAAGCGCTTCTGCCAGATTGGAAAAGTCGGCATTCCGAAGAGGAACATGGCTCTCTGTAGGGGTGGGATTGGAAATATTCATTTTGTCCATTTTTGATTAGTTATTGAATGTAAGTATACGAATTAGCATAACTAAGCAAGGTTAATGCCAATATAAAAAGCTGTGTTATATCACCAGGGTATAATGTTGCACGATATTAAAACGAGTAAATCGTTGCATTCTTGCTGACATTATGTGGCAATCCCGCAACAATATGCCTGCATGGTAAATCTATAGAGCTTCTGCGGCTTAGCGCATAAAAAACCACATCGACCCTCTATTCAGACAGATATAACAATTCTTTCGGGAAAATAATAGTATTTTCTTAGCCTTACATACAGCCTCCTATGCACAAAGCCAATTTAGCTTTCGGCAGGCACTTTCCCGGTGAAGGTTTTTTGCAGCTTTTGCAGGATTTCCTGGGTCACTTTTTCGCCGGTCTGGTTATATTGCGTCAAGTCCGGTGGCCCCGGCCAACTGGGATCATCAAATTTATGCTCACCGAATACCTGCGAGTGGGCATAACGAGGCAACACATGAAAATGGACATCGTGATCAACCATCATCAGCATCAGATAATTGATTTTAGAGTAAGAAAAACAATTTTCAAGGTGGCACTCTATCGCGGTTGTTACCTCTTTCAGTTCGGAAAAAGCCGCAGAACTTATTTTTGAAAATGTATCAACATCATCTTTGCAGATAAGAACCAGAGCCCCCAGAGTTGCTTGCTGAGGACGCAACAGTACAACCCAGTGACGATAACCTTTTATCAGGGTTTCCGGATAACCAAATTTCTTCATCGTAGCATTCATCGACTCACCTTTATTTACTGAAGTCCGCAATAATTCTCCTGCTAAAAATGACTTACATGTTAACTACGTTTCAAGTATTATTCAATCGGTCAAACCTTCTTGCAGTCACCAGGCAGACACACATCAATCTACCTGGTGACTTTTAGCGTTTTTCAATCAAGAGCAAACAAATTAATTGATAATACAATCAGGCCATTCAATGCCAAACGAAAATCAAAACTTGGAGCAATTACAGATCATACCGGTTGTTGGACGCCGCTTGTTGCGTAGTTTCATTGAACTGCCATGGACACTCTATGCTGATGATCCCTGTTGGGTTCCACCGCTGATATTCGAGAGGAAATGGCATCTTTCGCCCAAAAATCCCTATTTCGAACATGCTGATTTTCAGGCCTGGATTGCCTGCCGGGGAAAACGGGTTGTGGGTCGAATCAGTGCTCAGGTTGATCAACTTCATTTGCAGCGCTACCATGACGCAACCGGTTTCTTTGGCTTTTTGGAAGCGGAGGACAATGGGGAAACTTTCCGCGCCTTGTTCGAAGTTGCTGAGAAGTGGTTACGCCAGAGAGGGATGGAGCGAATCCGTGGTCCGTTCAGCCTTTCCATTAACGATGAGTGTGGCCTTCTGGTCGAGGGTTTTGATAGCCCGCCACCGATTATGCTGGGGCACGCTCTTCCCTATTATGAATCGCGGGTAGAAGAACAGGGCTTTGCCAAAGAGCAGGATTTGCTGGCGTATCGAGTGCTGACCGCAACCCCGCAACCGCGACAGCTTGAGATACTCACCAAACGCAGCGGTGGTCAGGTTAAAATTCGCGCCATGCGGCGTGATTCTTTCAACGAAGATCTGGCAATTATCCAGGATATTTTTGAAGATGCCTGGTCTGAAAACTGGGGCTTTATCCCTTTTACCCCGGCTGAATTTACTGAGCTTGGAAAAAACCTCAAGCTTTTGGTTGACGTTGATTTTGTCAGGATTGCCGAAGTTGACGGTGAACCAGCTGGCATGATGATTACCTTTCCTAACCTCAATGAGATGATAAAAGATTTGAACGGGCGGCTTCTCCCATTTGGCTGGCTGAAACTGCTATGGCGGCTGAAAGTTGTCGGTGCAAAGACGGCAAGAGTCCCCCTGATGGGGGTCAGACGTCGCTATCAGGGAAGCAGGCTGGGGGTGGCTATAGCCCTGATGATGATTTCACCGATCCATATAAAAGCTCGTAAGCAAGGGATTAAAGAAGTGGATATGTCATGGATTCTGGAACAGAATCAGGCGATGCGCAAAATTATTGAGTCAGTAGGCAGCACCCTCTACAAGAGATATCGGATCTACCAGAAGGAACTCAACACCAAATGAAACTGCCGGATCAACCTTTTTCTGCAATCATCCTGGCCGCTGACCGTGAATCAAATAATCCGGTAGCAGAAGCCGCAAAAGTGAGTTGCAAAGCGTTGACTCCCGTCTCTGGCAGACCTATGGTCTTGCGTGTACTTGATACTCTGGGGAAATCTCAGGAAGTGAGCACCCGGACTCTTGTCGGCCCCGCCATGACATCCATTGCGGAGAACCACGAGCTCAATGAGCTGGTCAGTTCCAAACAGGTCGGCTGGATTGCCCCACAAAATAACCCGAGCTTAAGTGCTTTTACGGCTCTACAATCGCTACCAGAAGATGTTCCCCTCTTGGTAACGACTGCCGATCACGCCCTGTTAACCACGGCAATGGTTGATCACTTTTGTACTGCAGCACGCAATAGCGGTTGCGATGTTGTGGCGGGAGTAGCTCGCTATGACTTGATAGCAGAAGCTTTTCCAGATACATTGCGTACTGTCACAAAGCTCAAAGATGGTGGCTTTTGTGGCTGTAACATGTTTGCATTTCTCACTCCACAAGCCCGCCTTGCCGCCAATTTCTGGCGCAAAGTGGAGAGTGAGCGAAAAAAACCTCTGCGGGTCGTGAAAGTTATAGGATGGTCAGCCGTATTCCGCTATCTGCTTGGTCAACTTACTCTGGACTACGCCTTGGGGCAATTATCACGAAAGATGAATTTAAAGGTGGGGGTTGTTGAGATGCCCTTTGCGGAGGCTGCGGTCGATGTCGACAAGGTGGATGA
>JAOZMV010000103.1 GCA_029934095.1 Desulfuromusa sp.
CATTGACTATGCAATAAGGAATATTTATTTGTTAAAGAATATTAGTTTGGGTCTGGTTATCTCTGACCCGGATGTTGATTAGTATTCATCCTGAAACTCCGGATGGAGCTAGAGTGACTCCCAGAACTCAGCCGCCTCTTTCCAGCGGAAGGCTTCGTCCATATCCAGAGGAACTCCTCTGCCGGTAGAGTACATAACCCCGAGGCAGTACTGGGCTTTTGTGTGTCCCTGATCGGCTGCGGAAGTCAGCCATTTTTTACCTTCCAAAGCACTTTTTTCGACCCCTTTACCGTTGAGGTACATGATTCCCAGATTATATTGGGCATCAGCATTTCCGGCATTGGCCGCTTCCAGCCACCAATGATAGGCCAGTTGATAATCCTGTGCCGTACCAATTCCCTTAACAAAATGTTGTCCCAAAAGAACCTGAGAACGCTGGTGTCCACGGGTTGCAGCTTGTTTGAGCAGGACAACTGCCGAAGTGGGGTCGCGTACCTCCTCACTACTGGAACTGAGTAATTTCCCCAAGTTATAAATGGCATCAAGATAGTTCTGCTCGGCAGCTTTCTGTAGCCATTGCCGTGCTTCTGTATAGCTTTGTAGAACCCCGGTCCCTCTGGCATACATCATGCCTAAATGGTATTGAGCGGTGGGCAATCCTTGCTCTGCTGCCTGGCGCAACCATTGGCGGGCTTTGGAATAATTCTTTTTTACCCCCTTACCGACCAGATACATGTGTCCAAGGGTAAACTGAACTTTGGAATTTCCTTGATCGGCGGCCATTCCCCACCAGCGTTTGGCTTCGATAAAGTCTTTTGGGACACCATGCCCTTTCGCGTACATCAGTCCAAGGTTGTATTGAGCGTCTGAATAATTTTGATCGGCGGCTTTACGAAACCAGTGGAGAGCCTGATCATAATCTGCCGGAACGCCGCGACCCTTGATATAGATCTGGCCAGCTATATTTTGTGCGCGCTCATATCCCAGTTCGGCAGATTGCAGGTAGTATTTTGCCGCTTCTGCCGGATTTTCTGTGGTTCCTGTCCCTTTATCATACATCCGACCAAGCATGAATATTGCCCTGGGATGGCGATGTTGAGCCGCTAGCCGGAACCACTTCATTGCTTCGGAGAAGGACTTTTCTACCCCCTTACCCTGATAGTAGTTCATCCCCAGTTGATAATGTGATTGTGCCATATCTGTCATCAGGAACCTTTTTGACTTCTGGGAGACTGTCGGACTATCCATGAACTGGCTGCAAATCCGTTTGTTTGGCTCAGTTTTCAGCTCGGATCGTCCGAAAGATTGATTAACTGTAAGTTAAATTTAATGACCTACTATACACTAAAATAGTTTTTTTTCAGAGAAAAAACATCCCTAATGTTAAATAAATATTATTAGAGACGGTAGGGACTTTACAAATAACAGATCAGCAAATTTTTACTGGATTCATTATTTGATTTGAAGTGGGTTTTCTCCCTCTGGTTCGGGTATCGATTTGCAAAGATAAGCGGAATACTTACGTTGAATAAAAGCTGGTTCACACTGGTACGAATAGGTTTCGCTAAAAAGCTCAAGTGTTTTCTTGCGAGTCACAACAAACAGTTCGGGGTGATCAGTCAGAAATGCTTTGAGCTCCTTATTGTTTGAAAGATACCAGGGACGATAACTGATTTCGGGTTGAAACTGAATCTCCCGTTTACGAGAAAGGGCCATGACTGCCAGGTGATTGCGGTAAAAAGAGAGCGATGGCAGATAGCCACGAAACACCAGTGTCTCCATGCGCTGTTCCGGATCACGGCGGTTTAACTCCGCTGCCATTTGTTGGTATCCGCGCATCTGCGGTCCGGCAATACCCGCTCCCCAGATACCGACGCCGCTGAGAAAAACCATGAGCACGACGATCCATCCCCAGTATGATTCGCGGCGGCGAACTGACCAGATCTGCCACCACAATATGAATCCCACCAATCCTGCCAACACCAGCCAGGCTGAGACCCCTCGAAGCGGTGGATAAATAAACCCTGCTATTGCAGGAGCCAGTGCCAGTAGTAACAACAGCCAGGCGATCAGGTTGCGTAATCGGGGCATGCTGTCTCGAGCCAACATCCCGGCGGTCAATATTGCACAACTGCCATAAAATGGGAGGATGTAGGTGGCATGCTTTCCCTTGACCAAGGAGAAGACCAGCATTGGTAGAGCAATATATAACAGTAGAGGTTTTAACTGCTCCGACAGTTTTTTCCAGTTCCAGAGCCCCTTGAGTAGAAATAAAGTATAGGGGAAAAAAGTTACGGCAAAGATGTAGAAAAAATACCAGGGAGGTTCATAGCGTTGGAACCGGTCGGTTATGACGCGATCGACCGTTTGCACTTTGAGGAAATATTCGAGCAGTCCGGGGTTCTTGATGACCACAATCAAGTACCAGGGAAGTGCGATCAGGAAGAAAGCTGCGGACGTAATAGCCACCTCACGCCAGCTGAATAAGTGTCGGTGGTGAGAGTCGAACAGTTTAGCGACCAATCCCGGTAACAGGGTGAAGAGAAAGATTATGGGGCCCTTTACGGCAAAGCCAAGACCGAGAAAAACACCATAGAACAGGGCGTTGTGCCACCCACGGGTACCGAAGGCCTGCCGTAGCAGGTAGAATTGAGCCGCAACCACACAGGTCACGAGATAGATTTCTGTTGACGCGAGTCTGGAAACAACCAGAAACAACAGCGAGGAGCTGAAGATGTAACTCGCCAGTAGCGCCTGTTTCTCATTTCTCAACAGCATACAGGCGGTGCGATACAGGTAGAATACTGCCAGAACAGCTGCCAGCACACAGAAGAAGCGGGCACCGAAGTTGTTCAAACCAAAAATCTTGAAGCCTGCTGCTGTCAGCCAGTAGGCCAGTGGGGGTTTGTGGAAATGTTTGATGGCGTTAAAGTGTGGTTCGAGATAATTTCCGGAAACTATCATCTCCCGGGCAATCTCAGCGTAGCGCGCCTCGGTACTTTCCATCAGCGGCATCGACCCCGCTGGCAATAGCAACAGCAGGGTGAAGCCGAACAGCAGCAGTGTCCTGTTAGCAGTACGAGTCAGCACTTTTACCCTGCTTTGCAGTTATTTTGTAGCGTGTCTCAATAAAAAAATCTTTGTCGTTCATGATCCCTCCGGCTCAAGATCCAAATGTCAGTTTCATCAATGCAGATAAAGTAGCAGAAGGGCAAACAGTCTGCAAATTCTTCTGAGAGGTTCTGGTTTTTTGTTGTAGAGCTCAGGTTATTTATTGTCTAAAAGCAGTTTTGTACCAAAAACAATAAATGCAGCACCGGCAAAACCCTGTATCCGGTTTTGTATTTGTCCATAATGAGTACTTATTTTTTCAGATGAGAAGAGGAAAACAACGATTGAATACCAGAGAAGTGATATTAAGGTCATCAGTATGATACTCAGTATGCCGATCAACAATGATGGTTCTTTGGGGAGTGCTGATGCAAATATACTTGTGATAAATATGGCGGTTTTTGGATTTAAAAGATTGGTTGTTAATCCTGTTTGCCAACTGTTAAATAGTTTTTGCTGCCTGGATTGCGGTTCGTGAACTTTTGTGGTGGATCTGTAAAAACTGATAACCGATTTTATTCCAAGATAAATGAGATAACTGCCACCGGCAACTTTTAAAGTGATGTAAAACCAAGGTGATACAGTGAAAAGATAGGCAATCCCGAAATAGCCAACGACTGCCCAGATTATTGTTCCCGTGCATGTCCCCAGAACGGTAAACATACCGGATAATCGTGAATGATTGACCGTTGTCTGTACTGTAATCAACAAGTTAGGCCCAGGGGTGATAACTGCAATGCTCCAAATTGATACCACACTTAATAGCGCAATTGTTGTGTTCATGGTTTGTATTTAAAATCCCAAGGTGAAAGGTTAAAATTGTTCTGACCTGTTGGCAGGATGAACCATCACAGATCCGGTTGAGCTCGATATCCGGCATGCTACTGCTCAAAAGATATCATTACAAATAAAATAAAAAGATAGTATCGATCATAGAAAGTGATATCATGGCTTATGGAAATTAGTGAACTAAAAATATTCCTGGCGGTTGCCAAACAAGGGAGTATCTCCAGGGCTGCAGAAGAGATCCATTGTGTCCAATCCAATGTTACGGCTCGTGTCAAGCAGTTGGAGGAACGTCTTGGGGTCATACTATTTTATCGCAAGAGCAGAGGTGTAACTCTGACCACGTCTGGACATCAGCTTCTGGATTATGCTGAACGGATCATCCGTCTTGTCAATGAGGCAGAAGCTGCTGTCAGCAATCAAAATGAGCCGAACGGCAGACTGTTGATCGGGACGATGGAGACAACTGCAGCCGTTCGTCTGCCCCCGCTACTGGCCGCTTATCACCATTCCTACCCCCAGGTTGAACTGCATCTGTTGACCGGCACATCAGAGGAATCATTAAAGCGCCTGATTGATTACCAGGTCGATGGTGCTCTGGTCTCAGGTCGAGTGACTCACGCTGCTCTTGTTGCTGAAAAAGCCTATGAGGAAGAGCTGATCCTTGTAGCGCCACCTTCTGTAAATTCTCTTGAGCAGGTCAACATCTTGAAAATTCTGGTTTTTCGGATGGGATGCACCTACAGGGGGCAACTGGAGAGCTGGTTAAAAGAGACCGGGAGGCGTCCCTATCAGGTTATCGAATTTGGATCGGTTGAGGGTATTCTTGGTTGTATTTCTGCGGGTATGGGGATCAGTTTTTTGCCTCGCTCAGTGGTCGAACGACCACACTTTCAAAGCAACTACTCACTCCACTCCTTACCAGGGGATTTCGGCAACATGACCACCTGGTTTGTCCGGCGCCGTCGTGAAGAGCCCAGTAAGGCATTATTGGCATTCAGAAATTTAATAATTCCGCTATCAGTTCCTCATTGAATCAGCCACATGCATCCCCACCAGGCGGGCGACAAGGACGGCCATATAGGTCTGGCCGATGATCCCTTCGAGCATTGAAAGTGATCGGGCCATACCTGAAATCGGCGTAATATCCCCATAACCGATTGTGGTTAAGGTGATGAAACTGTAATACATAAATGAAGGGCCACCTGCTCCCACCAGATGATCAGGGATGTTGAACGAGCCGGGGACAAAAAGGTCAACAAGCGTATAGCCAAAGCTCCATATTGTCCCAAGCAGCAAGTAGACGACCAATGCTGCCGAAATGACTCCCGAGGTCACGTTGCGGGAAGAAAATACAAAAGATAAAATTGTTCCGGCAATCAAAGTAAAATAGAGGATGCCGGAAATGCTACCGACAATTTCCATTTGGGGCAGGTTAAGTTTGGGAAAGTCAATCCAGATTGAGAGCAGCATGGGGATCGAGAGAATGATAGCGATCCACGGAGTGAGCTTACGGCGGCTGACGGCAAAGCAACCAATAATGAGTATCAGCGATAATGCGATATCAAAAACCATCCGTATGGTTCTGAAGTCCTCAAGGAGTGGGGCTAAAAAAATCATTAATAACAGGATGATCAGTAATGAATGAAAGCGATATGGTGCTATTGAATTCATCTGTATTTCTCCTCAGCTTTTTAACCCTTCAACTTTACACAATTCTTTCCCTAAAATCATCAATTTTCGATCAGCTCCCCAGCGGTATCCCCCGATCCCACCATCACTGCGCAGGACACGGTGGCAGGGGATTAAGTAACTGATGGGGTTGTTGCCGATGGCGGTTCCAATGGCTCGGCTCGCTGTTGGTTTGCCAACTTTTTTTGCCAGATAACCGTATGATGTGACACAACCCTCCGGGATTCTTAATAGCGCTTGCCAGACTTGCAATTGAAAATTTGTCCCCTGTAGTAACAGCAGCAGCGGTTTGTCGACCGGTTTTTCAAGAGGAGAAAAAATTTGTTGGATGGTCGTTCCCGTCACGGTTTGATCTTTGACAATCGTGGCATTAGGCCAGGCTTTCTGTAATCTGAGAATCGAGGTTGCGGTTTCGTTATCGGTATCAATAAATTCCAGCTGACAAATTCCTCGCTCGGTGATTG
>JAOZMV010000104.1 GCA_029934095.1 Desulfuromusa sp.
TCGGTCCCGGTCTCGGGACGGTTGGCCCGGTGGATAATTTTGCCCATGTTCCAGGTTTTGGCAAGTCGGTTCTGATTGTCTGCATGCTGATGGGTCGGCTTGAACTATTTACTGTGCTGGTTCTGTTTTTCCCATCTTTTTGGCGTAAATAACTGCAGGTTGAAAGCTAGTGTCATGTCACGGATCAAATGCCGCATCTTGCTTGTTCTTTTGTGCGTCAACTACGTTGTGTCTTCCGCTGTATAGCTATGGCTATGCAGCAAAAAACACGCCTTGCTGACGTACAAAATTCCAGCGCAATTTTGCAACATTTGATCCGTGACACAACACTAGAAAACCCCCATCGCCCTGTGGACGATGGGGGTTTCCCCCCTCCGGAACCTGTCAATAAACAGATGAATGATTAAAATTAATACTGAACTTTACCGGATTATACGTTATAAATCTGACAAAAATCTGAATATCACTGCCAGTTAAGTAATAAAAGTTAAGAAACTGTTTATTTCGAGATTATGGCAGTTGAATAAAGCCGATCTGCCGCCCGGTTACACCATTGTCCCGCCGATGGGAGAAGAATAATTCCGGATGGCAACAGGTACACTCCTCGACGATCTCAATATTTTGTGGTTTCAGACCCGCTTGCTCTAATTGCAGCTGACAACTGAGGGGGATGTTTAATTGCCAATGTCCCAGCTTGGTTTCTTTGGAAATTTCACTCCAGTATCCACTTCCTTGCCTGAAAGCATCACGCACCGGGCGATCAACTTCATACGTGTGTGCACCAATTCCCGGGCCGATGGCAACCTGAAGTTCCGCTGTCGGGCAGTCAAATTGGCTATGTAGCGTTTGTACGACTTTAGTAATCAGGCCATTGGCTGCTCCCCGCCACCCCGCATGTATGACGGCAGCAAGCTTAATTTTTTTATGCCAGATCAGGAGGGGAAAGCAATCAGCGGTCAGAACTCCGATCATAATTCCCGGTTGATTGGTTATAATTGCATCAACTTTAACACTTAAAAAATGGCTGAGATCAGGATTGGGTTCATCAATTAACAGGATTTCATCGCCATGAACCTGTTTAACCGTCAATAACTGGTGCGGTGACAGGTTAAAGGCGCGGGCGAAGGTTGCCCGGTTTCCCTCTACATTGACCAATTGGTCGTCTGTCCCAAAGCCCAGGTTCAAAGAGTTATAGGGCGATCGACTGATCCCGCCGTTACGTGAACTGAATCCTGCAATCATGCCGTTTGGTAGTTGTTTTGGTTGTAAATATGAAATTTTACCCTGTCGAACGAGTTTCATTGAGAGCTCCGTAGTTAATATTTCTGATCCAGATAAGTGAGAATACTTTGAAGAGCTTCTGGCATTTCACTGGAAAATTCCAGATATTTTTCACTCCGGGGATGAATAAATCCTAAGCTTTGAGCAAACAGTGCCTGTCCTGGCAGCCGATCGATCAATTTCCTTAATTCCATATCTTTGAGGGCCGTTGTTCTGGAGCGATTGCCGTAGAGCGGGTCACCAACCAGCGGGCAGTTTATTTCTGAAAGATGGACTCTGATCTGATGGGTGCGACCGGTTTCAAGGTGTAGCTCAAGCAGGCTGAGACGATTGACGTTATATTGTTTCAGGGTTTTCCAGTGGGTGACAGCCCGTTTGCCATTTCTGGCTTTGCCACTCATTTTTTTACGCTGTGTCGGGTGGCGCCCAATCGGTTGGTCTATGGTTCCGGAATGAGTATCCGGGGCACCGTGGATCAGTGCCAGGTAGCGCCGCTTGATGGAATGATCTTTAAATTGTGCCGCCAGATGTTGATGACTTTGATCATTTTTGGTTGCAACAATAACCCCTGCTGTATCTTTATCAATTCGATGTACGATTCCGGGACGCAACTCCCCACCAATCCCGGCCAGATCATCGCAATGGTACAGAAGAGCGTTAACGAGAGTTCCGTGTGAATGTCCCGGCGCAGGGTGAACAACCATCCCCGCAGGCTTATTAATGACAATCAGGTCTTGGTCTTCATAAAGAACATGCAGGGGAATAGCTTCTGGGAGGGTTTCAGTTGGTTCCGGATCTGGCAGAACAACCTGGATTGTTTCACCACCTTTAAGTTTACTGCTTGCCTTTGTGGTGATTCCGTTCAGGGTGATCTGGCCACTACCGATCAATTTTTTAAGTTGTGACCGGCTGATTTCCGGCAGGCATTCTGCGACAAAGGTATCCAGTCGCTCCGCCGGACGGTCATCGGGAAAGAGCAGCTGCTGGGTTGAATTCATCTACCAGATCTGACTTTCAATCTTTCCAGCTTGTTTGATCATAACATCAACAATTGCCCGTTCGTAGAGATGATTGCGGTTTTGCATTTCAGGAGAAACCCGGGTAAAGAAGTGTTCGCGACCTTCTTCCAGCTCTTCATCCATCAGTTCAAAAATGCTGTCACTTTTGATTCCTTCTGAAACCTTGTCTTGATTATAGAGGGCAATGTCGGACACAATTGCACGAGCCAACCGAAATGCGAGATCAGGATTTTCTACCATTCTTGCCATAAGATCAGCCTCCATGCCACTGACGAGTTATCAAGTTCTTTTTCTTGGGTTTGATTTTATTAATTTTTGTCCAATATAGCAAGTATTAATCTTGATTTCTTAAAATTAGCATGGCTATTTAGTGAGTTATGTCAGTAAAAATGCAATCAGACCCATCTTTGGTGCCGAATTCCTTACAGTGCCTGTCAGATCAAACCTGCTGGCTATACAGTTAAAGCATAAAAGTGGCAATCAACAGCAATGCCACAAAAGCCATAATGATGATTGATAACAGGGGGATTCCGGTCGCTGGTTGTGGCTTTTTAACGACCTTCCTGTCAATTTTTCCAACCACTGGAAAGCGTTCTATCACCGTTCTCAGGTGGGGAGCCGATTTCAACTCATCGGACAGATCCTGGCCCGCTTGATGCCTCCCCTCATGTTGACCACCCTTCCAACGCGGGCTGGTGCTGACATCATAAATGACACCACCGACGGCAACATAGGCAGCACGGCCATCACCACCATCGAATCTGGCCAGTTCTTCAATTGTCATCAGTTCCTCCCGTGAGGTTTATGTTCTCAAACAGCCATCTGTTGCCAGAGTCTGTAACGTTGAACAGGTTATTGGTTTTTAAAATAAGTTTGACCATTCAATTGTGCTGAAAATTGCGTCAAAATCTGCTGGCGTTCAGCGACACTGATTCTCTTTTGTTTGACTGCCAGCTCAATTTTGTCACGAAATCCTTTATAAAAGGAACCTGGGTTATATTCCAGCATATTCAAGACTTCAGAAATTGTATCGCCCGATTGCTCCTCTATGATATCAAACCCACCGTCTTCATTGATCCGGATATTGATTACGTTGGTATCTCCAAAAAGATTGTGCAGGTCGCCCAGGGTTTCCTGATAGGCACCCATTAAAAAAACTCCAAGAATATAATCTTCTTCCCGGTTGAGAGGGTGGACCGGTAACGTCTTACTCTCTCCTTCAGCAAGGAGAAAACGATCAAGTTTACCGTCACAATCACAAGTGAGATCCGAGATGCTGGCATTTCGCTCAGGAAATTCGTCAAGACGCTGAATTGGCATGATTGGAAACGTCTGACCGATTGCCCAGGTATCAGGTAACGATTGGAAAACACTGAAATTCCCATAATAGATATCGGCTAAGTTAGGTTTCAGCTCGGATAGAGAGACGGGTATCTCTTCCAGTTGATCCAGACGCTCAGAAAAGGTGTGAAAAATCGCCAGAACCAGGTTTTCTGCCAAGGCCCGCTCACGCAATCTGATGGCGCCGCTTTTGAACAGTTCTCTGATCCTGTCCCGGTTTGTGAGCGCTTCCGTATAGCCACCAGTAAGATTGACTTCGGCTGCGTTTTTATAGAGTTTGTATTGTTGTTCAACCAATGGATGACAATTTTCTGGAGAGCTGCTCGGGAGTGTCATGGGCTCGTAGCGCATGACGTTGAGGATGTTAAACAGCAGAATTGAGGTGTGGGCAACGGTAGCGCGCCCTGACTCCGTAATGATAACAGGATGATCAATTTTATGGGGGGAGAGGGTCTCCTTGATCGTTTCAACGATACAACGGCAATAGTCGCCTAAATTGTAATTGCGTGAATGGCTATGAAGCGATTGATTGCCGATGTAATCAACCGCCAGACCGCCTCCCAGATCCAGATATTTCAAGGGGATATTTTCTGCTGCCAGGTCGGCATAAAAACGGCTGGCTTCTCTGACCGCAGTTCTGATTTCTGT
This sequence comes from Desulfuromusa sp., assembly GCA_029934095.1. Classification (GTDB taxonomy): domain Bacteria; phylum Desulfobacterota; class Desulfuromonadia; order Desulfuromonadales; family Geopsychrobacteraceae; genus Desulfuromusa. Next base: position 4,290 of record JAOZMV010000104.1, read on the forward strand.
TATATCGGGAATCTGAGAGCCGAGATGACAGTGTAGCAGTTGTAGGCAGTCAACCATTCCCGCCTGCCGCAGTTCATCGACCGTTGCGATCAGTTGCGCTGTGCTGAGTCCAAAACTGCTGCGATCACCGCTGGTTTCCGTCCAGAGTCCAGCAACTTTAGTGGATACTTTGATCCTCAATCCAAGCAGGGGTCGAATCCCCAGTTTCTGGCTGCGTTCAATAATCAGTGGTAATTCAATTGGTGATTCGATAACGAAGAAACATCGGTGTCCCAGTTTGTTTGCCCATAGTCCCAGGTCAATGAAATCCTGATCCTTGTTTCCATTGCAGATCAACAGACCTGTTTCATTTAGTTTGGCTAAACACAGCAGCAGCTCTGCCTTGCTCCCGGCTTCCAGTCCGTGGCCAAAGTCTGCACCAAAATGGCCGATTTCTTCAATTACAGTGCGCTGCTGGTTGACTTTTACCGGGAACACTCCGCTGTATGTTCCGGTGTATTCAGCGTCCTGGATAGTTTGCTGGAAGGTTTCATTGATTTCTGTGATACTGGCATCAAGTAGATTTTCAACTCGAAGCAATAGCGGTAGCTGGTGATCACGATCACGAGAACTCTGGATGATGTCGATCACCGGTATGGCAACTTTGCCGCTAGTAAAAGGGATGGAGATGTTGATTTCACCTTTTGCAGAAATTGAAAAATTACCCTCACCCCACTGATTGATGCCATAGAGTGCAGCAGAATCGGCAACAGACCAGCTGTCCGCAGGTTGAGTCTTCATTCAGCGATGTTCTCCCGGGCAAAGGTTGGCAGCATAAAAGCTCCAAGGTGTAAGTCCTCATTGTAGTAACGGCTGTGGAAGTTTCGACCGGCGGCGCGATCATGATCGAAATCGGTGATCGGGTGATATTTTTTGCTGGCAAAGGCAAAGCTCCAGAACCCGCTGGGGTAGGTTGGAATGAATGCCTGATACATTTTGACCAGCGGAAAAACTGCCCGCAAGTTCTGATACATACTTTTTTGAATTTCAGCATGATAAAAAGGCGATTCACTCTGGGCGATCATGATCCCGTCAGCTTTTAAAGCTGAGAATACCGAGCGGTAGAAGTTCTCTTCAAATAAGCCGACCGCCGGACCGATCGGGTCCGTTGAATCAACCAGGATAATATCAAATTCATTTTGATGATCACGAATATAGGCGAGCCCGTCATCGACATGCAATTTGACCCGGGGGTTATTCCCATCGATTTCAGAGGCCATTGAGGGGAGGAATTCGATAGATTTTTCAATCACCAGGCCGTCGATTTCACAGAGCACCGCCAGCTCCACTTCCGGATGTTTCATTATCTCTCGAATAGTGCCACCATCGCCCCCGCCGATCACCAGAACCTTTTTCGGATCAGGGTGGGTGAACAGCGCTGGATGAACAATCATATCATGGTAGATGAATTCATCACGTTCTGTCACCATCACCAGTCCGTCGAGGAGCATCATGCGGCCAAATTCAAGGGTTTCAATAATATCGAGTTGCTGAAACTTACTTTTACCGGAAAAAAGGGTTTTAGTTGCTTTTATGCTAATGCCTACGTTGTCGCTATGTTTTTCGGTGTACCAAAGATCCATAATTGAGCCTCCCAGGAGGCTGTCGGACTATTCATGAACTGGCTGCAAATTCGTTTGTTTGGCTCATTTTTCAGCTCCTTTTTGCCCCATAGCTATGGCTATGAGC
>JAOZMV010000105.1 GCA_029934095.1 Desulfuromusa sp.
GGCACTTTGATTAACAAAAAACAGATGAGGTATGCTCGATGAAAAATATATTTCTGATCCTGATCCTGTTGAGCTTCACGTGTAGCGTATCTTTTGCTGCAGGCGACCTTCAAGTTGGAGATACGGCTCCAGAGTGGTCCTTCAATGATTCCGAAGACCAATCATTCAGTATGGCAAGCTGGCCGAATAAGGTTTTGCTGGTGAGCTATGTCGATCCCGATGAGTCAGATGTAAACGAGTCATTTAACGAAGCTTTGCAGGCCGCTCGAAAAGATGGCCGTTTGCAGGATGCTGATTATCAGGGTGTTGGGATTCTCGATTGTAAGGCAACCTGGAAGCCGAATAAATTGATTCGTGCCATGGCAGGTAAAAAAGCCAAGAAGTATAAAAGAATAATTCTGTTTGATTTAGATGCAACATTGAGAGGATCCTGGGGATTTAAAAAGGATAGCTCAAATGTGATCTTGCTGGATAAAAATCATGTCGTTAAATACATCAGCAGGGGTAAAATTGCTGATGGTGAGATAGCCTCGGTTATTCAGATGGCTATTGATCTGCAGAAATAGATGGAATAGTTGTGTCACTTGGGTTCGTCCATTTTGAGCTTTGAATATAAGATCCCCTCTCTACTCCTATGTGATGGGCTCGAAATGGGCGAATTTAAGGCGCTGATGAACTCTGTTGAGATAAATTATGACAAATAACCAACAAGTTTCGTTCGCTGATGAGCCATTGATTTTAGTGGATAGTAAAGATTCTATCATCGGGCATGCAACAAAAGAGCACTGCCATAGTGGGGATGGAATACTCCATCGTGCTTTTTCCATCTTTATTTTCAATGGTAAAAATGAATTATTGCTGCAAAAACGCAGTGCAGAAAAACAACTCTGGCCGTTATTCTGGTCAAATAGTGTTTGTAGTCATCCCCGGAAGGGCGAAAGTTACGAGGAAGCTGTTAAACGACGACTCTTGGACGAAGTTGGTCTGGATCTTCCAGTAGAGTTTCTTTTTAAATTTCAATACCAGGCGAACTATAACCACCTGGGTTCAGAAAATGAATTGTGCTCTGTTTATGCTGGCAAAACTGATGACCCACCAATCATTAATAGTAACGAAATAGCTGATTGGAAATATGTGAGTTTTGATGAGTTACAAAGTGATATGGATGCCAGACCAGATGAGTACACACCCTGGTTTAAAACAGAACTAAAGAGAATCCGTCAGGATTTTTTAGGTACGATTTACACAATGTAGCATTATTGGGGTTAGGTTTTTATTCTGTAAATCACGTTTTACAAGACAAAAACGTAATGCAATTTAGCACTCTCCAAAATTTCATTTAAAGGGGTTTAAATATTCCTGATAATGTCAGTAACTTTAATTTAAGAGTCACTCCCTGATTTTTCGGGGGGGAACTTACTTCATATATCAACTAGCTAGAATACAGGAGGAAAGAATTAAATGGATAAATCAATCGGTTATTTGAAGTATCTGTTCACAACAACAAAGGGACGGATTCTTCTGAATATTTCAATCGTTTCCTTGGTAGTTGCCGTTTTTGGTACATTGTCAGGGCCAATGAAGGAATGGGGTATTGCAGCAATGACTCAGAACCTCCTTGGTATGGACATGATCCCTGAGGATCGTGAAGGCAGAATCATCATGCTGTACCACACCATCGCCATGTCGTTTGTTGCTCTGCTGGTCTATATCGTCACTGATCTTGTCAAGATGGATGAAGATAAGGCTAAGGGGATCAATAACACTATTACTGTCGGATATCTGATGGCGATTATTTTTGGTCTTGGCTTTGCCTATTGGGGACACAACTGGGCTCTTCATGGCCTGTTTCTGGTAGGTCAGGCTCTGGTTTTTTATTCCGGGGTTTTACTCTGTCGTGCTATGTGGCCATGGAATAAAGACTATTATGAGCCCGCAGATAGCCCCTATGCTCATCTGAAAAGCGGATTTCCTCTTGAAAGGGCAGCTTTTTGGACCATGGCTATGGCGACTCTTGGTTCCGCAATCTTTGGTGCTGTGACCGGTTCCTACTGGGGTAATGGGCATGAGACCTTCCTTGGCGAAAACGGTGTTCGTCACGTCAGCCACACTGCACTGCAACTTTCTATCATTGGTCACCTCCATATCATGCTTTCTCTGGTTGGTATTTGTACCTCACTGATTGTCGGTCGCTGGTACAACTGGAGAGGGATATTCCATACGATTGGTATGTGGTTGTTTATCATCGGTACTATCATCCTGACTCTGGGTGTCTGGTCGGTTGTCCCTTATCAATTAACCGCTCATGTTATTATTTACGTCGGTGCCGTGTTCTCAATGTCGGGAGCCTTGATGCTGGTCATTTTTGGCTGGCGCCAACTGATGGGCTTTGGCCCAGGTGCAACCAAAGAAAAAATTGGTTTTGCCGGTCGAATTAAAATGTGGCTGGATGATCCATTGCGGTTTGGTTCTTTGTGGCAGATGGTTTTCATGAACTTCACCGTCAGTGGTGTTGGTATCTTTATGGCCATCAAGCTCGAAGATCTCTTCCGCTATATTCCTTTCCGTGAAGAGCGCATTACCCTGACCGGTCACTGGCATATATTGTCAGTCCTGTCTGGAACAATCATTTTGTTTTATCTGATGAGTGAAGTTTTCCCAATTACCGGAAAATTGAGAAAAGCATTTGGCTGGATTGTCATTTTGGGTTCAAACCTTGGTTTTGGCATGATGACCCTATTTTCTCTTAAGCGGATGTTTGTCACGGAAGAAAATCAAGAAGGAATTGTTTCAACGTTTATGCTTCTGACCGATATCGGTCTTGGTGTAACCGAAATGGTTCTTGGAGTATTTATATTCATTGTTCTGTATCGATTTTTCACTAAAAAGTTTACCGGGATGGCGATAATTGCCGGCTTGCTGTTGATGATGCCTCAAGTCAGCGAAGCAATATCTGCTGATGTTGACCCTGCATCTTTAAAAGCAGAACTGACTATAAGTTCTGATGCCTGGGTGACTGTACCAGCCGGACATTTTCTTTCCAGCTTGAACCATCATGACATCGATATTCCCTATGACTTTGATATTATGGTCACTGAGGTAACAAATACCCAGTATGTTCAGTACCTTAATACTGCTAAGGCCCAGAATCTTGTTTCTGTCAAAGATGGCGTCATCGTGGGACATTATAAGGGTGACAAGTTTCATGGCGGCCGGCACGAGATGAAAATTTTAGCCGGTGAGTACCCCTACTATGACCTGAATGGGCAACGTGCCAGAATTGCATATAAAGATGGTAACTATGCAGTTAAGGCTGGGTTTGAATCTTATCCTGTGAACTATGTCTCCTGGATGGGAGCCAACGCCTACGCAGAATTCTATAACTACCGTCTCCCCTTTAAATTGGAGTGGGAAAAGGCTGCGCGCGGAACCGATGGACGTTCCTTTCCTTTTGTCCATGAACCAACACCACAGCGCGCCAATTATTATCACAGTAAGGATCCTTTCGATAAAATGAACGCTGTCTTGCCGGTTGGTTTTTACAATGGCAAAACCCACGGCGGTTTTGAAACAATTGACAGCCCAGGTCCCTACGGAACCTATGACCAGGCTGGCAACGTGGCTGAGTGGACCGGAGATATCGTGCCTGGTACCGATCAGCGCTATATGTATGGTGGCAGCCAGATGGATTACGATTTTGATCTTCGCCCCCATACAGAGAATATCTCACGACCTGCATACATGAGTTTTCAAACGGGCTTCCGTTGTGTGCGTGATCTCAACGGATTGCCACCTAAAATTGATACGGGTCATTATCATTAATCTTTCACTATAAGTGCGGTTGAATATAGAAAGCTGGTCGCGTTATCTGGCCAGCTTTCTATCTAGCCATTATCCCCCTGCTGAATAATCTGTAAATTGGTAAGTGACTAGTTGGTAAAAACTACTAAAGTGTCTCCACCAGGATCCTATGAAGTTAGATACCGAAACAAGACAACAGCAGATTATTCAAGCGGCAATTCTCCTGATCCATCACGGTGGCATTCAGAATCTGACCACAAAAAATATTGCTGCTGAAGTTGGAATTTCTGAACAGGCTATTTATCGTCATTTTGATAATAAACAGGCTATTCTTGCTGCAATAATCAATTATTTTGTGACCTGCTGCGGTGGGATGTTAGATGAAGTGAGTGAAATTGAAGACCCCTTGTTGCAGATCAGACGGTTCATGGAAATTCATATAGAATCTTTCGCGAATGATCCAGCTTTTGCGACCATCGTCTTTTCTGAGGAAATCTTTCAGCATGACTCCCCACTGGCACTAAGAGTTAACCAACTGCTTGATAACCACGTTCAACATATCACGACATTGGTGACCAAGGCTCAGGCCGCTGGAGAGACAAGTAACGAATATTCGGCTGGTGACCTTGCTTTTATGATTATTGGTTCACTACGGTTTTTAATAACAGTGAGTCGATTGTCCGTGGATTCCTTCGATATGAAAGAGCGTGGCAGGTCATTGATTGAAACGATCATGGCTACGCTGAAACAGGAACAAGAAGCGGCATGAAAACGATCCCTTTATCTGCCATTACCAGCAGGGGAGAGACGTACAGTAACTCCCACTGGGGATCAGTGTTTTCGGCGATCATTCTCACGGCAGGGATGTTGACGGTTGTGCAGGTTGTGGTTGAACGACCGTTGCTTCTGGCAGATCGATTTTTTCCAGGAATGGGTTGGATAGAAATTCTTGTCCTGTCACTCTATGCAGGTTTCCTTACTCCTAAAATTCTCAACCCCAAAACATCGGTTCGCTGGAGAACTATCCTTTGGCTCACTTTTTCTGTCATTTTTTTTAGTCAGCTAATACTGGGTATATTTGGCTTCACAACGTTTTTAATGTCTGGTGTGCTGCACTATCCTGTTCCAGGTTTGATTGTTGCCGGCCCTATTTACCGGGGCGAAAATTTTTTCATGCCGATCCTTTTTGGCAGCACCCTGTTTTTTATTGGTCCGGCGTGGTGTAGTTATTTTTGTTATCTCGGCGGTTGGGATCTACTGGCCAGTCAGCATGTTAAGCGTCCCCGGCCATTGTCTAAATGGCGTCGACCTCGGCAGATTGCGATACTTGTTCTGGTTGTCGGTGGTGCTTTATACCTCCGCTTTAGCGGAGTGCCGATTTCGATTGTGTCCCGTCTGGTTGCCCTGTTCGGTCTTGGTGGTCTTTTTATTATCATATTTTTATCTCGTCGGTATGGAAGCATGATCCATTGTATTTCCTATTGTCCCATAGGGCTTGTGGCGAATATTTTTGGCAAGATTTCACCTTTTCGGATAAAAATTGACAGTTCCTGTACCAGTTGCGGTAGTTGCAGCATGGTCTGTCGTTATGACGCCCTGAAGCCTGAGAATATCGAGCGAAAAAAGACCGGTCTGTCATGTACTCTGTGCGGTGATTGTATTGATTCATGCACAAATAATTATATCCATTATAGCTTTCCTGGTTTGTCACCGCAGGCAGCTCGGACGTTGTTCATAATCATTGTGGTCAGTTTTCATGCTGTCTCTATTGGTGTCGCCAGAATTTGATATTGGACTTAAAATTATTAAGAAACTTTGTAACTTGTTCAAATAAATTATCTGAACTTTTGTCATATTAAACTTTAAAAGAGGTTAGTAATGTCTAAAAAAGTAATAATCATCGTGATGATTTGTGTTGTAGCTATTTCTGGAGTGGGTATAGTTTTTGCTCTCACTGGTACAGACAGTGATGATAGTGAGCCGGACAACAGACCGATTGAAACAATATTGCAGACAGCCAATATTCCGACTAATTTTAATCATGATAAACATATGGAACAATTTTCCTGTGATGTTTGTCACCATAGTAAAAATAGTGATGGTACTAAAGGTCCCTATATTGAAGGTGAAGAGCAGACATGTGTTACCTGCCATAATTCAAAGGACATGTCAGATAGCCTTGTTAAAGGCTCAGAACA
>JAOZMV010000106.1:0-4478 GCA_029934095.1 Desulfuromusa sp.
GTGAAAAACGTTTTCGAGGCCGGTTAGAGGGATTCTGCACCTCATCCCTTAGCAGTTGGCAGAGACCGATGAAATTCGGTATAATCGTCATGTCGTTCACGGTTCTCATCATTCATCTGAATAGCTGTTTTTGCCTGTCATAGGAAATCTCGCCATGAATCTTGCTCACCAGTTTCGTGATAATTGCGGTTTCGGCCTGCTCGCTAACATCCACAATAAACCAAGCCACCAACTGCTTCAGGACTCAATAAAAGCACTGAGCAGAATGATGCATCGGGGTGCCATTGCGGCCGATGGAAAAAGTGGTGATGGCAGCGGGTTACTCTGCTCAATGCCAACCCGTTTCATGCGCAAGGTTGCCGAAGAGAATGGCATTTCTCTACCCAAACAGTTTGCAGTGGCCACATTGTTTCTCAGTAACCCGGAAAAGCAATTGCAGACATTTCAGGAACGGTGCGAAAAAAATGATCTTGGTATTCTGCTGACCCGGGTCGTGCCATTGAATACCGACGCTCTGGGTGAATATGCCCTGCAAAAACTCCCGAAAATTGTTCAGCTGTTCGTTGTCCCATCCGCCCTGGTTGCAACCCATCGCTTTGATGCACTGATCTATCTGACTCGCAAAGAGGTGGAGCATCAATGGCGTCAAGATCCGGACTTTTACATTGCCGGATTTTCTCGCACCCTGGTGTCGTACAAAGGTCTGGTCATGCCGACCTATATTGAAAAGCTGTTTCCCGACCTGCAGAGTGAAGATTTTGAAATTTCCTTTGCCATGTTCCATCAACGTTTTTCTACCAATACCCTGCCACAATGGAAACTGGCACAGCCGTTACGGGTGATTGCCCACAATGGCGAGATCAATTCAATCAAAGGGAACCGCTTCAAGGCTCTCAACAAATTTACTCATGCGCAAAGTCCCATTTTTTCAGCAGCTGAACTGGAGCGAATCCTGCCAATTCTTGAAGATGGTGTCAGTGACAGTGCCAATCTGGACAATATGGTGGAATTTCTCCTTGCTAACGGGGTTGATTTTTTTAAAGCGATCCGCTCATTGATCCCTCCAGCCCGCCATAATGTCGCCCATATGCCGGCAAAGCTCCGAGCTTTTTACGAGTATACTTCAGCAGCTTTTGAACCATGGGATGGCCCCGCCGCTGTCAGCCTCACCAATGGCCGCTACATTGGCTGCGTCCTTGACCGTAATGGTTTACGCCCGGCAAAATATATCATTACTACCGATGATCGTCTCTTGATCAGCAGTGAATACGGGGTACTCAGCACACCAGCGGAAATGGTCCGCAAACGGGGTCGGCTACAAAGTGGCGAGATGATTGCTGCCGATCTGAAGCAAGGAAAAATTTTCTACTCCGCCGATATCGATCGCTACCTGATGGAATCCCAACCCTACAACCACTGGCTGACCGAACATACCTACTATCTGCAAGAATTCATTGAACGTCAGTTTGAAGATCTAAGCGACTACCGCTACCCCGAACTGAACAAACTACAGCGCTATCACTGTATCACCAGCGAAATTATCAATCTGGTGATCCGCCCGATGATGAAAGAGGGCAAAGAACCCGTCGGGTCCATGGGGGATGATTCTCCAATTGCCGCTTTTTCAGATCAGCAACGGAATTTTTCCGATTTTTTCAAGCAGAAATTTGCCCAGGTCACCAATCCACCGATTGATCCACTGCGTGAAAAAGCGGTGATGTCGACAACAATCGGTTTTGGTGGCATCGACAACCCCCTGCTTGAAACCAAAGATCGCGCCAAACGGTTGAAAAGTATTTCTCCCATTCTTTCCTACGATATTTTTCAGGCGCTGCTCTCTTTTGGAAATCCGGAACTCCCCCGTTATGAGGCCTGCTATAAACATCAATCCTTTGATACCGGGTTTACACAGAATCTGCAGCACGCTCTCGAACAACTCGGAGAAAAAGTTGTTGCCGCCGTACGCGACAATGGCATCCGGGTGGTCATTCTGGATGACCGGGTTCTTTCTGCCAAACAGAAATTGATTCCCATGGCAATGGCACTCGGCTATATCAATCAGCAATTATTTCTGACAAATCAACGTCAGCATGTCACTCTCGTTGCCTGTACAGGGGAAGTTTTAGAGCCCCATTCAGCGGCAGTACTCGTCGGTTATGGCAGTGTTGCCATCTACCCCTGGTTACTTTATGCCAGTGGTTTGGAACTTTGTGAAAAACAGAACCGCTCCGCGAAAGAGATCCGTCACTCTTTAAACAATATTTATGCTGCCCTGACCAAGGGGATCCTCAAGATTATGTCTAAAATGGGGATCAGCACTGTCTCCAGTTATTGCAATTCAGCCCTGTTTGATGTCATTGGCTTGAGTGAACAGTTGGTTGAAACCTGCTTCAAGGGTTCCGCAGCGCTCCTCCCCGGACTTGACTTCATCGATCTGGAAAAACAGATTGAGAAAACTCACCGTAAACTCTTCTTCGAAAGCTTTATGCAGCCCGTTTACCCATTAGAGATCGGTGGTTTTTATCGTGACACCCCCGGTTTTGAATACCACGATTTTAATTCTCAAATTGTCACTCAATTGCACCGCTTTGCAGAAACCTGCAGTCGGGAAGAGTACCTGAAATTCCGGGAAATGATTGTCGGGCGCGGCACCCGATTTATTCGTGACGCACTGACATTCAGCAGCCCTAATCCCCCAATCAGTCTCGACAAGGTAGAACCGGTTGAAATGATTACCTGCCGATTTGATTCCGCCGCCATGTCCCTTGGAGCTCTCTCTCCTGAAGCTCATGAAGCTCTGGCAGAGGCGCTGAATCGGCTTGGGGGTTCATCCAATTGCGGTGAAGGGGGAGAGGATGCTGCACGCTTTAAAACCGTGCGCAACAGCAAGATCAAACAGATCGCTTCAGGTCGATTCGGGGTCACCCCAGGCTATCTGCGTAGCGCCAAAGAGATCCAGATCAAACTTGCTCAGGGGGCAAAGCCCGGTGAAGGGGGACAACTTCCTGGCGAAAAAGTGACCGAGCTTATTGCAACATTGCGCTTTACGGTACCGGGAGTCACCCTGATTTCGCCACCACCACATCACGATATCTACTCCATAGAAGACCTGGCACAGCTTATTTTTGATCTCAAACAGCTGAATCCGGATGCAACTATCAGCGTTAAGCTTGTCTCTACTGAAGGGGTAGGAACTATCGCCGCCGGGGTTGCCAAAGCTTATGCCGATAAAATTATTGTCTCCGGTAATGATGGCGGCACTGGTGCCGCCCCGTTCAGTTCCATCAAGTTTGCAGGAAATCCATGGGAACTTGGACTCACCGAAGTCCATTTGAGCCTGAAAGCCAACAATCTGCGTGAATTGGTACATCTGCAAACCGACGGTGGCTTGAAAGTGGGCCTGGATGTTGTCAAGGCGGCGATGATGGGAGCAGAAAGTTTTGCCTTCGGCACCCCGCTATTAGTCATCCTCGGCTGTAAACTCCTGCGCGTCTGCCACCTCAACCGCTGCACCGTTGGCATTGCGACTCAGGATGAGACCCTGCGTGATCACTATGTCGGCACGGTAGAGAAGGTTGTCAGTTACCTGACCAATATTGCTGAAGATGTTCGGGAAATTCTGGCGGAACTCGGCTTTTACTCCCTTGATGAGATTATCGGCCGTACCGACCTGCTCAAACAGATCGATGACCCCGATTTCAGCAAATTCGACTTTTCCAGCCTCCTGATGCAAGTTGAGGGGAGCAACACTTGGCAGAAGGAAAATTCTCTCTTCGATCAAAATAGTTTCGAAAAAGTGGTCCTTAACGAAGTCTATCCGGTCATCAAAAATCCGCAGACAGAAATGATTATTGAGCGGGATATTATCAACACCAATCGCAGTTTTGGTACCTTGATCAGTGGTGAAATTGCTAAATTTTACGGCGACCAGGGGTTACCGAAAGAAGCCCTGACGTTCAAACTCAAAGGGGTGGCAGGCCAATCTCTGGGGGCATTTCTTTCCGAAGGGATGTCTCTGCTGCTGACCGGGGTTGGTAACGATTACGTCGGCAAAGGGATGCATGGTGGTCGAATTATTATCACTCCGAAAATTTATCAGGAAGAATCATCTGCCATCGGCAATACCTGTTTATACGGGGCGACGGGGGGTAAATTATTTGTTGCAGGGACTGCGGGAGAACGTTTTGCAGTCCGTAATTCGGGAGCATTGGCGGTCGTTGAAGGAACCGGTGACCATGCCTGCGAATACATGACCGGCGGTACCGTAGTCATTTTAGGTGAAACCGGGATCAACTTTGCTGCGGGCATGACCGGTGGAGTTGCTTTTGTTTATGATCGCCAGAAAAACTTCATTGACCGATTGAATCAGGAACTGGTTTTTGCACGTAGAATTGATGTGGATGATGACAATGAGGGCAAGCTCTATTTGAAAAAAATTCTGGCCAGCTATTTCAACCGCACCAGCAGCCCGAAAGCCA
>JAOZMV010000106.1:4578-5999 GCA_029934095.1 Desulfuromusa sp.
TGAAACCACCCGCCACGACCCACCCAAACATGAACCAACCCAGAGGTTGCGTAACTTTGATGAAATTTATCAATTTTTTAACAATCGGCAGGTGCGTAAACAATCCGAACGTTGTGTCCAGTGCGGCGACCCTTTCTGTGCCACTATCGGTTGTCCATTACAAAACTACATCCCCCAGTGGTTGGAAGCGATTGCAGAACGAGATCTGGAACGGGCATTCAGACTTTCGAATGAAAGTTCCCCCTTCCCGGAGATTCTCGGGCGCATCTGTCCGCAAGAGGATCTCTGCGAAGGAGCCTGTACCCTCGATGATGGGTTTGGTGCCATCACCATTGGTGCCATTGAAGCATCAATTACCGATCTCGCTTTTGCCGCAGGATTAAAACTTCCCTTTCCCGGCATCCGTCACCCTCAAAAAGTTGCCGTTGTTGGTTCTGGACCGGCGGGTATCTCCTGTGCCCATTTCCTTCTCCGGGCCGGTATCGGGGTTGAGATGTACGAGCAAGCGGATCGTCCCGGAGGACTCTTGACCTATGGAATCCCAGGATTCAAATTGGATAAAAAAATTGTTGAACAGCGCTTTGAAATATTGAGTGAAGCCGGTTTGCAATTACATTTACAGCAACAAATTGGGCAAGATATCAAGTTGGTTGAATTGATTGAACAACATGATGCGGTTTTTATCGGCATCGGCGCAACCCAGGGTCGTCGGGCAAAAATAAAGGGGGAGGAGTTGCCCGAAGTGCTCTTGGCAATGGACTATCTGACCGAAAAACAGCAACAATTATTCGGCAAAAGTGCCAATAAAAGAATTTCAATGCAAGACAAAAAGGTGGTGGTGATCGGTGGCGGAGATACAGCTATGGATTGTCTGAGAACCGCTATCCGTGATGGAGCCAGGCAGGTTTCGTGTCTTTACCGACGCGATGAGAATAACATGCCGGGCAGTTCTAAAGAGTTCCATAATGCTGTTGAAGAGGGGGTAGAGTTTTGTTTCAATATCAGTCCGCGTGAAATTCGGCGTGAAACTGATAGCTTAATCTGTATTGAAGTGGAAAAAACTCAGCTGGGAGAAATAGCTGAAGATGGTCGTCAACAGGTTGAAATTATCCCCGCCACCGAACACTGTATTTCGGCAGATGTGGTTATTTTGGCCCTCGGCTTTGATGTTACAACCTTGCCTGAACTGGAAAAGGCGGGGATAATAACGAATCAGTGGGGACAAATCCAAACCGATCAAACCTCAGGAATAAGCAATAATATAAAAGTCTATTCCGGTGGGGACTGCTGTCGGGGAGCTGATCTGGTCGTCACTGCTGCTGCTGATGGAAAACGGGCGGCACTGGCTATCATGCAGCAGATACTTGGCGGTTATTAGTCTTTCGTCCGATCAATTTTGAATAATATTTTGGAACTTAATG
>JAOZMV010000107.1 GCA_029934095.1 Desulfuromusa sp.
GGGCTATTGTTTCTTTCCAATAAGCTGCACTACTGTTTTCTGTGCTCATAAAATTTCCTCCCTACAAAAATTAGATGGATGCTTCTCTTTAAAACTAAACATAGTCTTGAATCTTTGGGCTAACTCACTGCCCAGGTATTTAACCGACTCTTTTAGTTGCCTCCTTTCAAAGATTTGTCAATTTATGTTTCAAGTTCCCAGATAAAAATACGTGTTGTGCTTGGTGCTGAAATGACCGTAAGTGCTCAGGCTGTTCTCCTGTGAGCGTAGGCATTATAGCCAAGTTGTGCCGAAATCATTTCACCCGCCGCTTTGAGTGCCGGCAGCAGTTCTTTGTTGACTCGGTCTTCATCGGTACGAAAACTGGGGGTAATCAATGCCAGACAGCCGACAATGGTTTTACCGGCTTCAAACAGAGGCACTGCTATGCAAGTACTCCCTTCGCCAACACCATTGTGGTCAATACAGTAGCGCTGATCCCGACAGTGATTAACTTCATTTTCCAACTGGGGTTGATTTGCCAGTAGCTGTGTATTCATTTCGCCAAATGCCAGAAAAATCCTCCCCGCTGCACAGCTCTGCAACGGAAACCGTTGACTGGTCAGGGGGACAATCTTGACTTTTTGATCGTTATCCAGCATCTCCAGAAAAAGTACCTCTTGCTTTCGTTGGACGACAAGGTAGACGGTTTCATTGCACTGACGAACCAGTTGAGTCATGACCGGTCGGGCTTTACGCAACAGGGTCATTTTTGAGAGTAGCTTCTGGCTGACTTCGAAGGCGGCTAAACCGAGTTGGTATTCCCCTGAGAGTTGCCCACGCTCTACATAACCATGATTTTCAAAGGTTGCCATGAGTCTGAAGAGGCTTGCTTTGGTCATGTCCAGACGTTGGCTTAGTTGGGCCAGGCTACACTTGTTACCTTCGTCGGCCAAGGCTTCCAGGAGACGCAGAGCATTTTCAACTGACCTGATATTGTAGGAGTCTTTCTCTCTGCTCGGCATTGTTTCTTGTGCCCTCCAGATGGAATTTCAAACCGGATATTCATTTTAGTAACTTTTAATCTATTCTGGTGATTATTCTGATGGGACAATAATACGCTGTTATATAGTTGTCAATACACTTTTTTTTGTCACCCCTTTTAGCCCCCCACCAGGGAATCGCTATGGTTTCTAATGTTCAACTGTAACTATCTGAAAATAGATACAAATAACTAAAAAGGTAATCTAATAATGTGAGTTATAACGCTGTTTAAGAAAAAACTAAATCGTTTCATTTTGTTTCTTACAGCCAGTCAAAAATACTCTTTTTGACCACAAATTAATCTCAGAACTGCCCTTTTCTCCAGTCGTTTGTTGTGTCTGGTGGTTGGATATCTTGATTTGTTTTATCATTTCACTTAAATAGATATTTTTATCAAATATTGTTCTATTCTTTTGTAAGTTCAAATGGTGGCGTTCTGGATTCTGCTTTCAGGTTTTTGTTGTGTGGCTCCCAACCCCTTTTTTGTGGCTGATTTTCTGTGTCGGCAGGCTGGTTTACTTGATTTGATTTGTTTGCTAGTGTTAGCAACTCCTATTTAAATGAAGGTTTATATTTCTATGTACCTCCCCTCTGCAAATGAGTTCTGTCGATTGGCACAGCAAGGCAATCTGATCCCCGTATACCGTGAAATCCTTGCGGATATGGAAACGCCTGTTTCTGCTTTTCGCAAAATAGATGACGGCCAGACTGCTTTTCTTCTTGAATCGATTGAGGGTGGAGAGAAATGGGCCCGTTATTCTTTTCTCGGTAGCGGTCCGGCCAAGGTGTTCCGTTGTCGGGACAACTATTATGAAGTTCGTTATGCCGGTGAGCTGGAGGAGTCGGGGCAGGTTGAAGATCCACTCCGTAAACTGCGTGACCTGATGGCTGTTTATCAGCCGGTTGAGGTGGAGGGGTTGCCACGTTTTTTTGGTGGTGCGGTCGGTTATCTTGGTTACGACATGGTTCGGTTTGTTGAAGATCTTCCCGACACCAATCCACGTCAGATTGATGGTTGGGACGCCTGCTTCATGTTCACGGAGCGGCTGCTGATCTTTGATAATATGCGTCAGAAGGTGAAATTGGTCTGTAATGTCCATTTGCCGGATGATGAAGATCCCGCAGTCGCTTATCAGCGTGCTCAGCAACAGATTGAACAGATGCTGTTACAGTTACGCCAACCCTTACAGTATGTAGATGAGGAGCAGGGTGGGGATGGCCGGCAGGAACTGGAAACAAATTTCAGCAAAGAAGACTTCAAACAGGCAGTTGAGCGTTGCAAGGAATATATCCGTGCCGGAGATATTTTTCAGGTGGTTATTTCCCAACGTTTTTCAGGTCAGTTACAGAGTGATCCGTTTAATATCTACCGGGCGCTGCGAACCATCAACCCTTCTCCCTATATGTTTTTCCTCCGTTTTGGTGAATCGATCATTGTTGGTGCCTCTCCCGAGGTTCTGGTGCGGAAGGAGGGCGATCAGGTTGATGTCCGGCCAATTGCCGGAACTCTCCCCCGTGGCAAGACCCCGGCAGAGGATCTGGCCCTGGAACACCAACTGCTCGGCGATCCTAAAGAGCGTGCCGAACATATCATGCTGGTTGATCTCGGGCGCAATGATGTCGGTCGGGTTGCTGTTGGTGGCACCGTTGAAGTGAGTGAACTGATGGTGGTTGAGCGTTACTCCCACGTGATGCATATCGTATCCAATGTGCGTGGACAATTGCGCCCCGAGTTGGATTGTTTTGATGTTTTTCGGGCGGCATTTCCGGCGGGGACTTTATCCGGTTCCCCAAAGATTCGGGCGATGGAGATCATCGAAGAACAGGAATCGGTAAGGCGTGAGGTCTATGGTGGTGCGGTCGGTTACTTCTCTTTCAGTGGCAATATGGATCTGGCGATTGCAATTCGGACCTTGCAGATTGAGAAAGATAAGTTCTACCTCCAGGCTGGAGCAGGGATTGTTGCCGACAGTGATCCCGAGATGGAATATCAGGAAACCCTGAATAAGGCGCGTGGGGTTAAACGGGCCATCGAGATGGCAAACCGCGGACTCATTTAAATGGTGCCGGCGCAGAGGGGGCAGGCCTCGGGTGTTTCCGGCTAATCAAGGTAAACCACAAAGTTTCCAACTTCAACTTGATTTAGAGATGAAGACTAAAACCAGACAACCAATCCAAAAACGACTACAGCCGGGAGATACCAGTTAAATCCAGCTGGATTGTCAAGTTCGGTTTTTCATTCACTCGAATGAATAATTCTGAACTGCTCTCGCCTCGAGGTTGGAAAATCACCGACCTGGTTCCCGTACCAACCAAGCTTGTTACAACACTGTCGGCTTCAATTTTGATCTGATCTGAAAAATTCAATGTTGTCGTGTCATAGCTAAGTTGATGATTATCCAGGTCAACAGTTACAGTAATCTTCCGGTTTTGATTTATCGCCAAACTTCTTGCCGTTCTTAATCCGTAAAGAATTTCTCTCGCAATACTCTTATCCTGGGAGCTATCTTTCCAGGTGCTGAATGATGGAATAGCAATTGCTGACAAAATTGCCATAATAGCAATAATAACTAAAGTTTCTATCAATGTGAAACCATGCTGGTTATTTAAAGACATTTCAACCTCCAATCTTTACAGGTAAGGTCGTTTCAGCACCATCGCTATCTTGAACGACAACTTTGAAGTGAAATGGACCCGATTGTTCTGCTCTTTCCCAGTTTATTTCTCCACTATTTTCTTCAATTGTCATTCCCGCTGGAGCATTTTCTAAATAAAAGAAAAGGCTGTCATCGTCAGGATCAGATGCCCGAGCAATAAAATTGAACAATGCTCCAGCAAATGATGCGGTTAAGTTGGCAGCAAATTCTGGTGGGGCATTGGGAATAATAAATTCGGACCCATAGAAAGTTTTTCCAGGCCCATATTCATCAGCTGGAACAATCCACAGAGCGACCTTGTCCCCCTTAACAAAACGATCACCACTTAAGACCGGTTCGTTCTCTTCCATCAATTCCTCGCCATTGAGAAACCATCTATAGGTTAAAAAGACATCATCGCCATCCGCATCAAATACATCAGGAATCACAAAGATATCGACTCCATGGTGAATATAGGGATCAGCAAATGTTGCTGATTTTATCTGGGGAGAATGATTTTCACCCAGGCCAGGGCTTGAATCATGAACTCCTGATCCTTCAGTGGTTGCAACAGCGACTGCATCGGTATGAATGCCGCTGAAAACAGAGAGAGCTATCAATATGATGATTAACTTTTGCATGGTTATGTTATCCCTCTAGGAGGCTGTCGGACTATCCTCAATATGATCGCCAATAAATTGGATAAACGGTCCCACCAAGAACGGGATCTTCGGTACACAGCCCGCCACCACAACCAATCAGGAGTTTCGCCTTACCTGTTGGTGGTAACAGAACAACTATTCCCGAGGGAATTCCCACTCCCAAATCAACGGAACGGTCTTCTTTTCTCAAGACATCTCCAGAATTATTGACAGCGCGGTTATTGTTTGTTGTTGCTTCGCCATCATTATTTGCAGAGCCATTATTGGCCAGATTGTTGAAATTGAGCACGGCCTCTCCAGTCAGATAATCAACAGCATACAGCCTGGAAATACCCAGATTTCCAGATATGCAGGGATCCAGGTTCAAGGTCCCGGGAGCATAAGTTGAATAATAGGCAACCTTATTGAAAGTCAACGCCGGCGCAAGAACCTTCTCCCCATCATGACTTGTTTCATCGAGACTGATTTGCCAGCCAAAATTACCCGAAACCGCTCCGCCAGAGAGGAGGGTGCCAGCCTCTAGAGAGGTCAATATTGATTCCAGGTCAGCTGCGCTGGTGGTTTCTTCCTGGAGTAAATTATCGGTAACGTCAACGATATTGTCTGCATCGATTGCTTCAACTGTTGTCTGATATCGATCAAAAATTGCGTACATACGATCAATGACATCTTTGTTTAACGGGTGGGCTCTATCCCCGGTGCCAAAGTACAGGTTGATGATTCCCCCTACTTGCAGGGTGACAGAGGGACGATAGAAAATTTTTCTTCCCTCGGTTCCATCGCCATCCTCATTGGCAGAGAAGATTCTTTTGCCAATCCAGTTGGTGATCACGGGATTTGAATATGGTCTTAAGGTATCCCCGCCAGCACCGTATTGACTGAATCTCCACATTTGTCCACCGGTATCTCCAGCATAGAGTCGATCAACAAAACCATCATAATCGGTATCCAGCACCGTGATATCGGTTGGAAAAGAGTAGGTCAGTCTTGCGGAGTTATAGGCATTGCTGGTCTCTCCATAGATAAAGTCCCAAACTTTTGTTGCCGATGTTGCGATTGTCGGCACCCCTCCACCGCCTATGGTTGCAACCTCAAATGCATAGACGCCCCTTCCTTTAGGGTGATTCGTGACCGGAGTTGCGCCATCTTTTGTCGGTGTCACTGTTGCTGTGGACGTTACGTGGCCAGAATCATCTGTTCGAGGAGGGACGTCTGTATTGGTAAACCCTTGAGTATCTCCAAAGCGACCGTCTTCGTTGAGGTTGTCATACCCGGCACCGACAAAAGCAGCGAGGACAACATTTCCAGAACTATTTTTTACCAGACCAAAGTTCGGCGTACTCCAGGTTTGCCCTAATTCTGAAAAATCAGCTTGACTGCTATCAATTTTCCAAAGGTATTTCGGGCTATCGGGATCGGTTACATCAAGGGCATAGTAGGCGTTTCCACCCCGCCGCATCCCAAACAGTAATATGACCTTATCGTGATTTCCGTCCTGATCGGTGGTTTCAATGTTGCCATCTCTATTGGCATCATAAATATAACTTACGGGAGATCCGTCCAT
>JAOZMV010000108.1 GCA_029934095.1 Desulfuromusa sp.
AATCAGAGCGTGAGTCACATCGTAGTGATACTCTGAAAACACTTGAAGAAAATCAAGTTACCGAGGGTATTGTTAAGAACCTGACCGATTACGGTGCGTTTATTGATCTTGGTGGTATTGACGGCCTGCTGCATATTACTGATATGTCCTGGGGGCGGGTTAAGCACCCATCCGATATCCTTGCTGTCGGTGATAAAATTAACGTCAAAGTTCTTAAATTTGATAAAGAAAAAGAGCGGGTTTCTCTGGGCCTTAAGCAGATTGCTCCCGATCCATGGTTGGATGTTGCAAGCAAGTATCCAATTGAGACCAAGGTGACCGGTAAGGTTGTCAGTCTGACCGATTACGGTGCATTTATTGAGCTGGAAGAGGGTGTCGAAGGCTTGATTCACGTGTCTGAAATGAGTTGGACCAAACGGGTCAAGCATCCGAATAAAGTTCTTTCAATTGGTGATGATGTTGAATCTGTGGTGTTGGCACTTGATACTGCTAACCGACGGATTTCTCTCGGGTTGAAGCAGATTGAGCCAAACCCCTGGGATGTGATTGGTGAGAAGTTCCCAATTGGTACTATTATTGAGGGACAGGTTAAAAATATTACCGATTTCGGCATTTTTGTTGGTGTCGATGAGGGGATAGATGGCCTGGTTCATATCTCTGACCTTTCCTGGACTAAACGGATTAAGCATCCTTCCGAGGCCTATAAAAAAGGTGACCTGGTTAAGGCGGTTGTGTTGAATATTGACCGTGAAAATGAGCGTTTTTCTCTCGGCTTGAAGCAATTAAGTGCTGATCCTTGGGAGACTGTCCCTACCCGTTATGCTCGCGGAACCATTGTGAAGGGTAAAGTAACTTCAGTCACAGATTTCGGCATTTTCATTGAGCTTGAAGAGGGAATTGAGGGTTTAATTCACGTTTCTGAATTGAGCAAGGAAAAGATCGACAGCCCGAAAGATTTTGCTGAAGTTGGCGCTGAACTGGAAGCGGGAGTTTTACAGGTTGATACGGTTGATCGGAAGATTGCCCTGTCGATCAAGAACCTTGATGTTCAGAAAGAAAAAGCACAAGTGAGTGAATTCATGGGTGCACAAAAGACCGCTACATCAAACCTTGGTGATTTGTTACAAGGTGCCGTAGGTCGTAAATCTGAAGAGTAATTTGTTAATGAACCTTACTTGGGGTTCCTGTTCTATCAGGAGCCCCTTTTTTATTGGTTGAAATGAAAAAACGTCCCTTCTTAATGGCCTCTCTGACTGTTGCCGTGATTTTTATATTTTTCTTGCTGGTTATTTTTACTGCAGGAATGTTCGGTGCTGGTTCAGTTTTTGTTTCAGTTGGCGATAAAATTGGTATCCTTGAGGTTGAAGGGGCTATCACTGATTCTCGGTTAATGACCGCACAGATTAAAGAGTTTCGTGAACATAGCAATATTAAGGCTGTTGTCGTCAGGATCGATTCTCCTGGAGGTGGTGTTGCCCCCTCACAAGAGATTTATGCCGAACTAAAGCGTTTAGCTGAAGAGAAACCCCTGGTTGTGTCAATGGGATCAGTTGCTGCTTCGGGGGGCTATTATCTTGCCGTTGCTGCTGAACATATATTCGCAAATCCAGGAACTATTACCGGCAGCATCGGTGTTATCATGTCTTTTCCAAATTATCAGGAGTTGATGGGTAAGGTTGGAGTTCAGACGGAAGTGGTTAAAAGTGGACGGTTCAAGGATATTGGTTCAGCAACACGATCCTTTACAGAAGCTGACCGGATCTTGCTGCAAGGGATGATTGATGATGTCCATCAGCAGTTTGTAGAAGCCATCAGTGCTGGACGTAACATGCCGATAGATAGACTTCAGCCGTTTGTCGATGGTCGAATTTTTACCGGTCGAAAGGCCAAAGATATCGGCTTGATTGATGAACTTGGAACTTTAGATGATGCAATTAAATATGCTGCCAAGATTGCAGGTATTGATGAAGAGTCTGATCTGGTTTATCCCGAACCGGAAAAGATTAATTTGGTCGATAGGTATTTACAAAGCGCTATGAGCCGTTTTTTTGGTGTCAATCTCAATACAAAAAATATGATTGGCCCCCAGTACCTTTGGAATGGTTATTGATTATTTTTGAAATATTTGGAAGGTTAAGATGACAAAAAGTGAATTAATTGAACAATTGACCGATGGGCATGGAATTCTCAATAAAAAAGAGGCCGAAATAGTCATTAATTTGATTTTTGGCGGAATCAGTACTGCTCTTGCTCAAGGAGACCGGGTTGAAATCCGGGGATTTGGTTCCTTTTCAGTGCGCGAGCGTGATGCTCGTGAAGCAAGGAACCCCAAAAGTGGTGAGCTGGTTGAAATTCCATCACGCAAGACACCTTTTTTTAAAACCGGGAAGGAACTGCGAGAGCGGGTTGACGGGTAGTCACTTAATATACAGTCAGTAGAAAAGAAAAAAGGCTCTGAGATGATTTCAGAGCCTTTCTTATAGATATGTTCTCCAGGATGCCGGTATGGTTCTATACGGATGACCTGAATAAAAAGTTTGTCTACGGAAAAAACATTAGGCGTCCTGCTCATGGGCAGGCATGCTCACCACTTTTTCACGCATCGACAGGTCTATGAAAATGTTGGTCAAGGGATAAGAACCACCCCGCGCACCCCAGAAAATCAAAGATCAAAACTGTAATTAGATAGTAGCAAATTTAAATTTTAAGTCAAGGTTAAAATTATATAACATAAATGCTATATCTTAATAAATGGACAATTGATTAATGAAGTGGACAATCCATCGTTTACAGGTAACGACAGCCTCAGCAGGTCAGAGGCTTGATCAATATCTGGCACAAACAGCTATCGAATTATCTCGCACCTCTGCGAAAAAAATTATTGACCTGGGTGGGGTTCATATCAATGGTCGAAGAGTCAGGAGTTGTTCAACCCCAATTCATAACGGCGATTCTGTAGAGGTTTATATTGACCATTTGTCTTTGGACCCCTATCGGATAAGAGAAGAAGATATCCTGTTTCAGGATCAATTTATTATCGTCCTGAATAAACCGTCATTAATCGATACCCAACCAACCCATGCACGTTTCAAGGGGACCCTGTTTGAAGCTTTACAGTGGCACCTAAAGGATCCATTTCGTCCACAGAGAAAGGCCGATATCGGAATGGTACAACGTCTGGATCGCGGTACTTCCGGTGTTGTTGTTTTTTCTATTCATCCTCGGGCACATAAAGAGATGACGAGGATGTTTCTGCAACATGAAGTTAAAAAGGGCTATCTAGCCCTGGTTCAAGGAGCTCCAGAGCAGAAACAGGGAGAAATTAGATCTTTTCTGGCACGTTCAAGAAAAGAAAACCGGGTCAAATCTGTCGAAAAGGGTGGTAAGGAAGCGATTACCAGATTCCAACTGGTTGAAAATATGATGGATTGTTCATTGCTGAATGTTGAAATATTAACCGGTCGATCCCATCAGATTCGGGCTCATATGTCAGAACAGAATTGCCCATTGGTGGGTGATGTGCGCTATGGTGGTTCTTCCTCAGTCGCCGGAATAGAAGTCATCAGACCATTACTCCATGCTGAGAAACTGGCTTTTAATCATCCGGTGTTAAATAAGGCTCTGGACTTTACTGCCCCGGTCCCGGAAGATATGTTGAATGTCTTAACCACGCTGAGAAAGAGTGTCCGATGATTTTTCCACAGATTGATCCAGTTATATTCAGCATTGGCCCACTGGCGGTCCGCTGGTACGGACTGATGTATCTGTTTGGTTTCGTCGGTGGTTACTTCATGATGTGTCATGTGGCCAAGTTCCGTAAAATGGCTATTAATCAAGATACAATTTCCGACCTGTTATTCTATGCCGTTCTGGGGGTGGTTATTGGCGGCCGCCTCGGCTATACCCTGTTTTATAATACCAAGTATTATCTCAGTCATCCCCTGCAAATTTTTTATGTCTGGGAGGGGGGGATGAGTTTTCACGGTGGACTCCTCGGAGTTCTTATTGTTCTGCTTCTCTTTTGCCGTCGCCGCAACTTACCTCTTTTATTGATTGCTGACTTAGCAGTGGCCGCTGTTCCAATTGGTCTCGGATTTGGAAGAATCGGCAATTTTATCAATGCGGAGCTCTGGGGCAGGGTGACAGATCACCCCTGGGGAGTTATCTTTCCCGGTGGTGGTTCATTCCCACGCCATCCGAGCCAACTCTATGAAGCGGGTCTTGAGGGTCTGGCTCTGTTTGTGATTATCTATCTGCTACACCGTCTGGGGGCAGGCCGTGGTGTTCCTGCGTTCAGTTTTGTCTTTTTTTACGGCCTCTTCCGCTTTATGGTTGAATTTGTGCGCCAACCCGATAGTCAGCTCGGGTTTCTCTGGGGTGGGGCAACAATGGGGCAACTGCTCTCCTTACCGATGATTTTATTTGGACTAGGTGGGTTGATCTATGTACTGAAGAGGAATAAGTCATGAGCCGGATCAAGGCGGTCATTTTTGATTGTGATGGGGTGATGTTCGAAAGCCGCCAAGCCAACCTGTCCTATTATAATCGGATTCTGGAAGAGTTTTCCTACTCTCCGGTCTCCGCTGAGCAAAAAGAGCTGGCGCAAATGTGTCATACTGCCAGTTCACCAGTAGTGCTAGCGACCCTTCTGCGTGAGGTAGATTTAGCTTCAGCTCTTGATTTTGCTGCAACTCTGGACTATCGGGAATTTATTCCTCATATGGAACCAGAGTTGAATCTGTATGATCTTTTAGAAAGTCTTTCAGGGAAATACCCGCTGGCGATTGCGACCAATCGCGGGAAAAGTATTCTATCAATTCTTGATCATTTTGACTTACAGGGGTTTTTCTCTGTTGTTGTGACCAGTCATGATGTTGAACGACCCAAGCCCGCTCCCGATATGCTGCTTCTGGCAACGGAAAAACTTAACCGAAAGGCTGAAGATTGTCTTTTTATTGGTGACTCTGAACTGGATAAGCTGGCCGCAGCTGAAGCGAATATGCAATTCGCCGGTTATGGCGGCGGGGTGTCGGGGATAATTTCACTATCGAATCATTTGGAATTGTTGGATTATCTATAACGATTCAAAATTAAAGCACTTTTTATTATTCAGTTTTTGTAAAGTATTCTCTGTGTCTCAGCGCTTCTGTGGTAACTCTTTCCTCACATTATTCTCGCTTCAATTTGTAGAAAAACAAAAAAACAAAAACTAAAAGGGCAAAAATATTAATCCCAAACAGAGTGATCTCTACTGGTAGGCCGGTTTGTATCTGGCAGTACCCCCCCAACAATAAATTAAAATTATAGTTTGTCATTCCCTCCAGAAAACTGATTCTGACACCAAGCAATAACCCGGACATGAATGAATAGTATAAACCGCTTAGGGTGAAATAGGGGATTTGTAACAGTTGCACGACCAGAGACAGATTCAAACCCGCCATTTTGTTCTTCAACAACAAAATTCCGGCTAGAATACTGAGCGCAAAAGGAATCAGATAAAATAGTAAAAATAGTACGAACTTAAGGTTATCCAGAACATGAGTCATTCGGTAGAGCATGATGAGGAGACCCCAGACACCACCCAGGATTTCAATCACTGCGATAAATCTTAATAGTAGTAAGTTCAAAATCAGTCACTTCCTGGTAAGATAAAAAAATCCCCGGCAGCCAAAGCTGCCGGGGTACATGAGAGGAGAGAGTCTTCTCAGAAAATTGAAGTGATTATTTTTTTGTTACAGGTGCATTTTTCGCCATATTTTTGAGCATCTCATTCATCTTGTCCTGATGCTCTTTTGGATTCAGCATCCCTTCTTTGCTGACTTTCTCCCAGAGTTCAACTTCACTCATATTCTGGTGACAGCCCA
>JAOZMV010000109.1 GCA_029934095.1 Desulfuromusa sp.
AAGGATATTGATCGGTTTGCGGAGATTGATGATTATCTGACTCGCTGAGTTGTTTAGTTCCCGTATCAATTCAATCCGCTAACAGAGAGTATTCGACGACAATTATCCTGTCCGGTCAGCCTCAATTAACTTGACCGGTTGAGCACCCTTTCAGGGATGGGTCTGTAAAGATTTTCGATTCTCATCTACCTCCGCCAAAATTAAATATCTGATTATTTCTCCTCGTGCTCAGTATATTTTTCAACTGTCGCAATATTTGCTAGAATTTTGCCTTCAACAGCCCCCGTCATTCCAGATCCGTCTCCTCCCATCACCAAATCCAAAATATTGTCAATTGCCGGATGAAGGAAGACGGCAAACCGACAGTAAAAATCGGTAATAAGATTTAATTAATTGCCCGCAAGCTTGTGTTCTCGCAATGATGTGATAAACGTTTAAACTACAGTTGTAGTGGAGAAAAATAAAATTCCAGATAAGGCCAACCCTCCTGTGAAGGGGGGCAACGGAAAGTAACGGGTCTTTAGAGGAAAGATAGCCGGACTGCCGAGGGATATATTTATCCAAGGTTGAGTTCGGCTTTTTTGTTGGTGTGGCGAGTTATGCGGCCGAACCATCAATAGGAACTTAAACAATGATATAGGTCTGTTATCTCATTTCATAGGAGACACACCATGAATGGTTCCGTACAGATTCTTGTCGTGCAATCTTCTTCTCTGCAGATCAATCCCCAGATCAATAAACCTGTTGTTTTTACCGAGACCGGGTCTGTCGACCGCTGCCAGAGACGTCGGATGAGGGTGTTTCTCGCAGTTTTACTCTTGTTTTTCATGACCTTCTGGCCAATTGCCGGGACCGAAGCTCAGGCCGCTCTCCCCACATCAGACACTGTGGTCGATGATATGGTGACCAATCCTGCTACGAATGAAGAAGTGAAGGTGATTGAATTGCTTTTTGATCCGGAGGAGGCTCCTACCGACCCACCCGAGTTAGCCTATGTTAAGGCCGAAGACGGTTATTTTATCCTGGTTAAGAACAGCGACGGTGATGTTATCTACGCTAAAAACGACGATGGCGACGTAGTGAGCATGACTGTGAGGGATGCGGATTCCACGGAAAATAGGGTTAATCTAGTGGCAGGAGATGGAACAATTAATAGCACAGACTACGCATCTCTACCACCGGAGGGCTCTGATGGTCTTGATCCTTATGAGGATTTTTCTGCCGGTGCGGATGGAGTCAGGATTGTCAAATATGGCAGAGGCGGCAGCAATGGTCACGGCGGCTTTTTTTTCATTCCGCCGGGCTCAGGCGGGGATGGATGGACGGGACCACCGGTATTTTATACAAATGATACGAATATCTCAGCGACAAATACGATCGGCATCGAGGCAGGAAGTGTTGGAGGTAATGGTGGTAAGGGTGGCGATTCCGTTTTTTCATGGTGGAGCGGGAAGCCGGGGGGCGATGGAGGTGCCGGGGGGCTAATAGCGGTGAACAACCTCTCTGACTCCCAGGTATCAACAACGGGCACGAATGCGCATGGCATTTTTGCCCATACTCAAAGCGGTAGAGGCGGCGCAGGCGGAAGCGGATGGATCGCTCCCGGGGGCGGACACGGCGGTGCCGTACGCTCAGGTGGTTCGATCATAGTCATTAACTCCGGTACCATTATCACTAACGGCCAGGGCGCGCACGGCATATATGGGCTGAGCACCGGCGGGAGTGCGGGCAGCGGCGGCAGCAACTGGGGCATAGTCGGCAGTGGCGGCAGCGGTGCTGTTGGCGGCAACGGTGGTCCTGTCAGCATAGCAAATGGTGGAGCAATCTATACCTATCTTGACGGGTCCCATGGAATCCTTGCGCAGAGTATCGGCGGCACCGGTGGTAACGGCGGTGCTGCTGGTGGAATCGTGGCCTTCGGTGGCGGAGCAGGTACCGGCGGTCAGGGAGGCAATGTATCGATCACCTCCATTTCCAACTCCAGTATCACCACAAAAGGCGCTTATTCGGTTGGTATTCTCGGCCAGAGTATCGGCGGTGGTGGTGGCGATAGTGGTGCTGCGGGCGGCATTGTGGCGCTGGGTGCCAGTGGCGGCTACGGTAATATCTCTGGCACGGTTACAATTACAAACAATGCGGGTAGCTCGATTAAAACCGAGGGGATTGGTAGTTATGGTGTGCTTGCTCAAAGTATCGGCGGCGGTGGCGGTAATTCGCGGGCAACCGGTGGTCTTGTGAGTCTCGGCGGCAGCGGTGCGGCAGGTGGTCATGCTAAGACGGTTACAATTACCAGCGCAGCTGAGATTGAAACGCAAGGGGCCTACGCCCATGCGCTGTTTGGTCAGAGTATCGGTGGCGGTGGTGGCTCGGCCGGTGGCGGCGGCGGTCTCGTCAGCCTGGGAGGTGATGGCGGCGGCGGTGGCAATGGCGGTAGCGTCAATGTGACCAATAGCGGTGTGATCTCGACCACAGGATTCGATGCGCGTGGAATTTTTGCCCAGAGTATCGGTGGCGGCGGCGGTGCCGGTGGGGCAACCGGGGGACTGGTGGCTTTGGGTGGCGGCGGCAGTTCCGGCGGTAACGCGAGTACCGTTACTGTGATTAACAGGTCAGGCGCTGAAATTAATACGGCAAAGGATGGCGCCGATGCGATCTTTGCCCAGTCCGTTGGTGGGGGTGGCGGTTCCGGTGCTTCTTCGGGTGGTCTCGTCGCCCTTGGTGGCAGCGGTAGTAGTGGCGGTCTCGGCGGGGCTGTAACCGTGACGAATGATGGAATATTGCAGACTGAAGGTGACTGGGCCCGCGGGGTCTTTGCGCAATCTATCGGCGGTGGCGGTGGTTCCGGCGGCGACTCCGGTGGTCTTGTTGCAATCGGTGGGGGCAGCGATACAGGTAGTAATGCGGACAAAGTGACTGTAACCAGTAACGGGGCGGTGACCACATCCGGTGCCAATTCTGCTGCGGTTTATGCGCAGTCGATCGGTGGTGGTGGTGGCTCCGGTGGCTCTTCCGGTGGTGCCGTTACCATTGGCGGGTCAGGGAGCGGCGGCGGGCTGGGGGGAGCTGTGACTGCAAATACGACCGGGATAATCAATACCACGGGCAATAAATCGGCGGGTGTCTTTGCCCAGAGTGTCGGTGGTGGCGGTGGTGATGGCGGCACCGCTTACGGCATAGTCACGATCGGTGGGTCCGGCGGGCCGGGCAACGATGGCGGTATAGTGACGGCAACGCATGGGGGAATGATCCATACCGGGGGAGAGGATTCCTTTGGGATTTTTGCCCAATCGGTCGGTGGCGGTGGTGGTAATGGCGGGGCCGGGTACTCCGGCGGACTTTTTGCCGGCTTCAGCCTGGGTGGTGACGGTAAAGCCGGTGGTCGCGGTGGCATGGTGAATGTCGATTTGGATACCTACCTGCTGGATGGCAGTCAGGTGGCATCACTTATCACGACAGAGAAAGATCGCTCAACGGGTATTTTTGCCCAATCGGTCGGTGGTGGTGGCGGTAATGGTGGTAGTGCCATCCAGGGGACGATTGGCACAGGTGTGTCCATATCTGTGGCGATCGGTGGCAAAGGGGGGCCGGGCGGAGATGGTGGCACGACCAGCTTGAATGGTCAAGGTGACGTGTTAACCCGCGGCAATCATTCCGGCGGGGTCGTTTTGCAGTCCGTCGGTGGTGGTGGCGGTAACGGGGGGACGACGATATCTGCCTCGGCTTCAATCGGTGACGGCCTTGCCATTGGAGTTGCGATTGGCGGAGCAGGCGGAGCAGGCGGCAAAGGTGGTGTGGTCACGGCTGATCTGGACAGCAATATTGAGACGCAGGGGGAATTTTCCACAGGTTTCCTGGCGCAATCGGTTGGTGGTGGTGGCGGTAATGGTGGCACCACGGTAGCTGCAAGCGCAGCTGTTGGTGCGGTAGGTGCCGCAGCAATATCTGTCGGCGTCGGAGGGGATGCTGGAGATGGCGGAATCGGTGATCATGTGGACGTGAGACTCGCGGGCTCTGTTTCAACCCGCAAGGCCCAGTCCGATGGTGTGGTGCTGCAAAGTGTCGGTGGCAGCGGGGGTAACAGTGGTGTAACCATTGCCGCCGGTGCAGCAGGTGGCGGTGTCGGTGCCGGTAATGTCACTGTCAGTGTAGGTGGTTCCGCAGGTGGCGGAGGTGATGCAGGCCGGGTTGATGCAGATCTTGACACCGACGTGGAAACTTTGGGCGATGGCTCTGATGGTATAGTTGTGCAATCAATCGGCGGCGGCGGTGGCAATAGCGGCCTGACCGTTTCTGCCGGCCTTTCCGGTGCCGGAGTCGGTGCGGGTGGGGTTAATATCGGCATCGGTGGTTCCGGTGGCCTGGGTGGCAACGGTGAGGTTGTTGACGCCGAGTATTCGGGAACGCTTATCACCCGGGGTAATAACGCGACGGGTTTGCTGGTGCAGAGCATCGGCGGCGGTGGTGGTAACAGTGGTGGCACGATTGCCGGTAGCCTGAATGGCGCCGGTGTCGGTTCCGGCAGCATTTCAGTGGGTATCGGTGGAGATGGCGGAGGGGCTGGTAATGGTGGTCGGGGTGACACATTGACTGCAGTCACACTTGATACCGTCGGTACGGTAGCGACATTTGGTGATCATTCTTCCGGTGTAATCGCACAAAGCGTTGGTGGCGGTGGTGGTAATGGCGGTTACAGCATAGCCGCCAGTTTGTCCGGTGCGGGCACGGGCAGCGGTGCGATTTCGGTTGGCGTTGGTGGCGGTGCAGGGAGTGGCGGCGATGGTAAAGGTGTGGTTGCAACTCTTAGCTCGGATATCTGGACGGCAGGCAGCGATTCAACCGGTGCCTTGATCCAATCCGTTGGTGGCGGTGGTGGTAATGGCGGCTTCAACGTATCGGGCAGTTTGTCTGGTGCCGGTGTCGGTAGCGGCGGTATTGCTGTTGGACTGGGTGGTAATGGCGGCAACGGCGGCCTGGGTGGAGATGTAGATGCCATCTCTTCCGGCATGATTTCGACCCTGAAGGATCGTTCTTCGGCCTTTATTGCCCAGTCCATTGGCGGCGGAGGCGGTAACGGTGGATTCAATATTGCTGGCAGTTTGTCCGGCGCGGGCACAGGCAGTGGCGCGATCAGTGTCGGCCTCGGTGGCAACGGTGGATCGGGGAATAACTCAGGCACCGTGATAGCCTCAACCACTGGTAAAATTACGACTTCAGGCGAGCAATCTACAGGGGTTCTCGCGCAGTCTGTCGGTGGCGGTGGTGGCAATGGCGGATACAATATTGCAGCCGGGGGATCAGCTGCGGGCACGGGAAGTGGTTCGGTTTCGGTGGGACTGGGCGGCAATGGTTCGGGTGGTGGCAATGGCAACACGGTTGATTTAACCGTAGGGGAAACCGTTTACACTGAAGGTGCGCAATCGGGCGCGGTTATCGCCCAATCTATCGGCGGTGGCGGTGGAAATGGTGGTTTCAACGTTTCTGCCGCAGCTTCAGGTGCCGGCACAGGGAGTGGCACAGTGGGTGTCGGTCTCGGTGGTTCGGGTTCGAGTGGCGGAAATAGTGACGCAGTTGTTGTTTCAACCAGTGCCGACATTGTCACCAAGGGTGTTGCCTCGGGCGGCATTCTGGCCCAATCCGTCGGCGGTGGCGGCGGCAATGGCGGTTTTAACGTTACGGTCTCCGGCTCGGGTGCGGGCACAGGCAGCGGCGCGGTGGGTGTCGGCA
>JAOZMV010000110.1 GCA_029934095.1 Desulfuromusa sp.
TGTCTCTGTGGTTATTCCTCTGTTTTCAATTTAAGAAAGATAAGACAAATGAAAGAAACAGCTTTATTCCATAAACCGATGTCCGAAATTCTGGTTGAACATCCTTACATAGAGGACTTTCTCACCTCATTCGGACTGGTCGTTAAACCAGGTACTGACAGCCTGCAAGACTACCTCGACAATCTTGATCCCGATCATCTCGAAGATCTGGGAATCGCTCCGGAACAGTTACGCCAGAGTCTTGACGCTTTTCTCGAAGGGATGCTGGCTTTAAGCGATCCCATGGATGAGGTTAAGGAGCTGACAATTATTGGAGGTCGTGACAAATCTGGTAAAGCAGAAAACCTTGAGTTATCCCTGAAACCGGGAGAAGTCATCTGTATTGTTGGCCCAACCGGTTCTGGAAAAAGTCGGCTGCTGGCAGATATTGAGTGGGTCGCGCAGGGCGATACCCCGACCAGAAGAAAAATCCTCATCAATGGCCAGGTGCCGGACAGCAAGTGGCGATTTTCTACCGAATACAAACTGGTGGCACAATTGTCACAGAATATGAACTTTGTCATGGATTTATCGGCGGAAGAATTTATCCGCATGCACGCAGAAAGTCGACTGGTGACTGACCCGGAAGAAAAAGTTGCCCAGATTCTGCATCAGGCCAATGAACTGGCCGGGGAACAATTTGCTCCCGATACGCCGGTGACATCCTTGAGTGGTGGACAATCCCGGGCACTGATGATTGCCGATATGGCAATTTTAAGCAAATCACCAATTGCCCTGATTGATGAAATTGAAAATGCCGGGATTGATCGCAAAAGGGCATTGGATCTGCTGATCAAAGAGGAAAAAATCATCCTGATGGCAACTCATGACCCGATTCTTGCTCTGATGGGTGATCGTCGTCTGGTGATCAAGAATGGCGGAATCGACAAAATTATTGAGTCGAGTGAAGCAGAACGGAAAAATCTGGTTTCGCTGGAAAAACTGGACAACAAACTACTCGCACTGAGAAACAGAATTCGAACCGGGGAGACCCTGGAAAACATTGAAGGAGTATAAAATGCATGATGGCTGTAGTGGAAGTTTTGGGAATGGCGAACAAATTGTCAATAAATTAAGACAGATGGGATTCAGCAGCTATGCCATGCCGATTCCGGCAGAAATAGAATGTACCAGCTGCGAAACCGTTTTTACCATGCAGACGATGGAAGACAAATGTGACAACTGCGGTATGGTTTATGGAGTTACTCCCTGCCATGCGACAGTTCCCGGCAGTGCACAACCGGCAGGTATCGATTACTGATTTATTGTCGGTTCAGAATTTACCACCCCGTAGCTTGCTTGCTGCGGGGTCGCTTGTCGTCATCTGGAAGTTCACTTTTCAACATCACTCGCCTGCCCAGAGATATATTGCCAAAGTGTCGTCTGAACTGAAGCGTCTAACTGGTTAAATTTAACCCCGGCACTGTGTTTAGCCTCATCCATCTCTTTTGCTTCCCGGGTCCAACAAATTTCACCATTGATTAAAAAAACCTCAGCCTGATCCGGCAGTGAAAATTCGACAGAAATAGATCCCCCAACCCGGGGAAGAGAGTTTAATCGGGGAATTTCGACGCAAGCCCCCTCGGTACTCAGATTAAAAAGAATACCACTGCATTCATTTTTGCTGTAACAAAGTTGGGCCGCCAAAGAGGGACTGAATTCATAACGGAAATTACCCCTGGCTCCTGCCATCATTCCCTGAAGGATCGTCATAAACTGCTCAAGGCTGCGTTTACTCACATCCGAAGAACTTGACAATGAGTTTCGCTCATCAATCACTTCATCAAGCAACTGTCTATAGCGGAAAAATTGTTTCAATAAATGATCTCGATCAAAGGTGAACCCACTAGAAGAAACCAGCAGATTGACGACCGGAACCTTGGCCCCACAATGTTCACAGACAATGGATTTAATCTCAGCTAACAGCTCTGAATTAATATATTTATTACATTGTGGACATTTCATCATCAACATAGACAAGCTCTTTACTCTTACAAACGGTGCTTAAATTAAGTCAAACTAAATTCATTATCTAAATAGCGGTCTTTAATTTCAATAATTTCCGGCAAATTTTCCAGAAAAAGTTCCACCATAACTGGCTCAAAGTGTTTACCAGATTCTGCCTGAATTGTCTCAAGCACTGCCGCCATTGGCCAGGCATGCTTATAAGGACGTTCAGAAGCTAAAGCATCAAATACATCACTGATTGCAGCTATTCGTGCGGAAACTGGGATTTGATTACCCGAGAGTCCCTGAGGATAGCCACTACCGTCCCATTTTTCATGATGGTAAAAGGCAATTTCTCGGGCCAAAGCAATCAACTTTGCGCTGTGATTGCCGATAATTCTGGCACCAATTTCTGGATGCTGCTGCATTACCAACCGTTCCTCTGGGCTCAGTCTTTTTGATTTTAATAAAATACTGTCGGGAATTCCAATTTTACCAACATCGTGCATGGCACTTGCGTAAAGCATCAATTTTGAAAACTCACTACCCAGCCCCCGCTTTCGAGAAAGCAAACTACAGACATGACTCATCCGTTGGACATGTGCACCGGTTTCATTGTCTCTCATTTCACCGGCAACAGCAAGTCTGTGGACTATTTCAAACTGAGTTTCTAAAATTTCTTTGGTTCTCTTTTCAATCTCACCTTCCAGTAGATCTTTCAGAGAAACCTGCTGTTTATGATATAAACTTGCATGCAAAGCATTCTGAATCCGTAATAGAATTTCCCAGTGCTCAAATGGCTTGGTAATGAAATCTTTGGCCCCCAATCCCAGAACCTGTTTTCGAATTTTCTGGTCTCCATGAGCAGTCACTACGACAACCGGTAAAAAGCTACTCTTGACCACTTTTTGTAACTGTTGCAAAATTTTTATGCCGGACATTCCTGGCATTTGAATATCTAGAATAATGAGGTCAAATCGATGCTTTTTATAGAGAGGGATAACTTGATAAGGATCACTAGTGGAAAAGATATTTTGATATCTACCTTCCTTTAATACCACAGTGAGGACATCAACAATGATCGGGTCATCATCAACAATCAAAATCTTTGCAGCACTGATATTAAGCAAATGATCGCTCATAATCAGATCGGTCAAGTCTAAATCAAAATCAACAGCCGCCACAAAATCTCCATTTTACCAACGCCAGTAATAGCGCAACCTTTGATATAAACAGTTCTGCCCTGAATTTAAAAAACGGTCAGGTGTTGCTTTTGGCGCACAGCCAACTATTAGCAATAACCAATAATATGACAGGAAAGAGTTTTCAACTCAAGCAAATAATTTTTATTTTCAATATGTTGGCTGGTTGTAAAAGAAATAGTTTCAGCGTTGCTGGTCAATGGTCAAAGGGGAAAAACTGAAATCAAAGGTTGGGAAAGAAAAAAGGGGCGACAGATCTCTCGACCTATCAACCCCTTAAAGCACTGAAATAAAGTTTTTTATGCCTCTTCTTCAGCCTTAACAGTAACTTTCAGCTCAGCAACCACTCCTGCATCCAGCTTTACTGGAACAATGTGCTCGCCAAGGGACTTGATCGGTTCACCGAGCTGGATCTTCTTACGATCAATATCAACGCCAGCGGCTTGCAGCTTAGCTTCTAGATCCATCGATGTTACAGAACCAAATAGCTTGCCCTCTTCACTGGCACGCTGTGTAAAGGTACAAATAACCTTTTCAACCCTGGCCTTGACTCCTTCAGCATCCTTAGTCACTTTTTCTAGCTTACGCGCCAGCTGCCGCTTCTGATGGTCAAGTTCCTTGACATTGCGTTCATTGGCTGCGCTTGCCAGTTGTTTGGGAATCAAGTAATTTCTGGCATAACCGGCTTTAACCGACACCACATCACCGATTATTCCAAGACCATCAACATTCTCTTTTAAAATAATACTGGTATTCATGTCTCTCCTCCATATTGGATCGAGTTTATATTTTCTTTTGCCTGGGCCGACGGAAATCAATCCACAGATCGAAGACACCGGCACAGGTGATAATTATTGGCAACGGATTGAGTATCAACAAGAGAAGATAGATCAAACCTTTGACCAACGGTGGATAGGGCTTTTTTTGTAGAAAACTGTTAACGACAGCCATTCCCTGTAAAAAATAGAGGGGAAGTAAAACCACCAACAAATTTCGCCCAATTAATGAAACTGCTTCTACCGGCACCAGCAGGGTAAAACCTGCAGCAATCAATACCCAGATCAGTACAGAAGGCAAGCGCCACAAGGCAAACGGGGTTCCTGAAATCTGATACCAATTTCCCTTAAGCCGCTGCAGCAACAATAGACAAAAGGTCTGAACCACTAAAATCGAAGCGAGGTAAAGACCGTAGAAACTTTTGCCAATAAACTCTGCCAGACCTTCAATAATCTGCTGCATATTCTGCAGCTGAGATTCACTGAACCCGGTATCCCGGTAAATCTGCATTGCCTGTTCAACCTCAACCTGAATCATCTGATCAATCAGAGTCTGGAAATTGATCCCGGCAGCAACCACAGCTAATAACATCAGCACTGCTGTTACAATAGTTGACCCGATGGTGGCATAAAGGACCGCCCTATCCCACGGGAGCTGCTGCCGTAAAAACAGCGGCAACAACAAAGAACCAACACCAAATATACCGAAATAAGCTAAAAGTGTGTATGTTGTCGCCAACTGAAGCAGCAAAGCACTGGTCACAGCAACGACAACTATTCCGCTTCTCAACCCGAAACGCATACTCAAATATGCAGCAGCGAGAGGGGTCAGGAGATTAAGAAATGCACCTGCAGAACCAATCCAGCTAACCCCAAGTAAACAAAGTAGAGTTACCCCGATTCCAGCTGCTGTTAAAAGTGCCGACTGTACTTTCATCTCGATATCAGTGGTACCGCGACTTAAAGAGAGTGAGACGCAGTATAAGGTAATAGTGCAATCTGCCGGGCATTTTTGATTGCTTCTGCAATTTGCCGCTGATGCGCTGCACACGTTCCAGAAATACGCCGGGGAACAATTTTACCGCGTTCAGACAGATAATATCTTAGGTTGTTCATATCCTTATAGTCGATTTTCTGTTTTTTATCGGCGCAGTAACGACAAACTTTACGCCGACTGAAACGGCGCCGTGGTGGTGCAGAAGATGGACTGGATGGTCTTTCGTAAGCCATGAATATTCTCCTGATTTGTGCCTCTCTAAAAAAACTGTAGGGGCAACTAAGCTGTTATATATTTACTTTTCCTCTGTTGTCGGTACAGCGTCCTCACTGGCTGGCTGTTCTTCAGCAGCAGGTGCTTCTACAACCTCAGCAGTAGGTTCTGCTTCAACGACAGCCGGGAACTCTTCTTCAAATCGAACCGTCAAGAAACGGAGGATTTTTTCATCCAGGCGCAGACGACGCTCAAATTCAGCAATCACCTCAGGTCCAGCACAGAACAGAGTCTGCACATAGCAACCACGCTCAACCTTTTTAATCGGATACGCCAGCTTGCGGACGCCCCAGTTGTCCAGCTTATGAATCTCAGCCGCTTGATCGGTGAGAACCTTCTGGAATTTCTCCACCATAGCAGTCAGCTCATCGCCGACGACATCCGGATGGATAATGTAGAGTGATTCATAATTTCTCATCAGTGTATCTC
>JAOZMV010000006.1 GCA_029934095.1 Desulfuromusa sp.
GGCAGATAGATTCGCATGTCAATTGATGCGATTGAGTTGCTGTTATCTTCATCACCATTGAGATTTTCACCGACGAGGATATCTAAAAAATCAAAGAAATCGACATCGGGACGGCCATTACCACCAAACATAATTGTGCGAGTAGCTCCAAATTCAAACCAGGGAAGCGGTTTCATATTAACCCGCATCCCGGCAAAGTAAGGCTCAGGGACTGCCCGATCATTTTCCAGCCGACTCCAAAAAACATCAAAGTGAAAGGGGCCTAAATATTTAAAAACCCACGGCAGTAAAATTGGTGAAGGGGTGTTGATGCGGACCATATCAAGAGGTTTAGCATTATTTGTCAATACCAGAGAGCCATTATGCCCCTGCCCCCAACTGAGTGACTGACGGCCAGCAGAGATTTCAAAAGCGCCAAGTTCAACAGCGACACGGGTCGTCAGCCACTTGACATCAAGATCATCCGAGGAGGTGGAAAGGAGCAACGGTTGCCATTCAAATCCCAGATAGCGACCGATTCGTGCATCCCCCTGCAGCGTCAGCTGGCCATTACTGCCATCTACATAATCGAGTCCAAAATTATTTTTATTCAGCGCAAACTGCCGGGCATCATTCGATGGATAATGGGAAGGATGGCCATCCTGATAAATATAATCAACCTGAAGCTGGCGCACTGGCTTCAAATAACCGGCCACAGAGGCATCATCTTCCAGTTCGGTGAGACTCACAGCCAGTTCAGTTTCGAGACGCTGTAAAAGTTCCAGCGCAACCGGCGGCACGGCAACATCCTCAATAAGGAGAGCGGCTTCCTGAACCTGACGTGCAGCTTCCAGCCGTGAATAGGGACGCGAACCCGACAGAGAGGAATT
The DNA here is from genome assembly GCA_029934095.1 of Desulfuromusa sp. GTDB lineage: Bacteria > Desulfobacterota > Desulfuromonadia > Desulfuromonadales > Geopsychrobacteraceae > Desulfuromusa. The sequence goes on from JAOZMV010000006.1 coordinate 870, forward strand.
GATCAATCCCAAACCGGTAAGCTTGTCAAGAGCCGGGTAAACCCAGCTATCAAGCGGTATAGTAGCTGATACAGCTGAGGCATTACTGGAAAGTGGGGTCCCGAGGGAGAGACAGCATAGAACCGAAACCACCAACACAGATCTAAAAATATAAATCATTACAGTCAGCCTTCTTAATACGGCAAAGGTGTTTCTAGGTAAGGGGCGTACACCAGGCAGCGACAGGAAAAACCGTCAATCCCCCACAGCATCTGATATTCAGTGAATCCGTAGTATTATCACAGAGCCTCGCCACTTTGACATGGTCAAGGGGAAAGAAACAAGCTTAATTACATATGATTTATCACAAATATCTGCAGCGGAAAGTAAAACAAAAAAGCACCTGAACCTGACGGCCCAGATGCTTGAATTTTATGGAGCGGGAAACGAGATTCGAACTCGCGACGTCAACCTTGGCAAGGTTGCACTCTACCACTGAGTTATTCCCGCTCAAATAGCCCGCTGTAACGAGCGGATGTATGTATAACAAAACGGTTTGTCGAGTGTCAATAAAAATTTGCCGGAGTTATTTGGCAAAAACTTTAAAGAATTTGACAAAATAGTCACCACCCGACCAAACGGTTAAAAAGAGCGAAATATAGAAGATAAAAATACCGGGGTTATGCAGAGAGGGATGGAGAAATTCATATTGCACCCCGAAAAACCAGTAATATTGGTAATGCAATAATAGCCCGACAATTGCAATCATCTGGAAAATAGTTTTGTATTTACCAAGCTCACTTGCGTCGATAACAATCCCCTCCGATGAAGCAATCGAACGGATACCGGTGACAATAAGATCGCGGGCAAGAATCACAAAAACCGCCCAGGCGGGGACACGACCCAGAGGGATCAACATGACCAAAGCGGCAATAACAATCAATTTATCGGCCAGCGGATCAAGAAATTTACCGAGAATTGTTACAATCCCCCATTTGCGCGCCAGATAACCATCCAGCCAGTCGGTCATTGAAGCAGCAGTAAAGACAATCGCTGCCCAGAGACAACTTTGCTTTGATTCAAACAATAATAAAAAGACAATAACCGGGACAGCTGCAATCCGTGACAAAGTCAAAATATTTGGCAGATTCAATAATTTTGTCTTATCAGCCATCAGAGGATATCCTTTGATCGAGAATAAAAGTTAAAGTACTGTTTGACTCGCCGGACATAATTCTGAGTCTCTTCATAAGGGGGAATACCACCATATTTACGCACAGCGCCCGGACCGGCATTATAAGCCGCAAGTGCATAATCAAGATTTTGATCAAAAGAATCAAGCATTTTACGCAAATAAAGTGATCCACCATAGATAGCTTCTGAAGGATCGAAGGGGTTTTTAACCCCAATTTCTTTCGCGGTTTCCGGCATCAACTGCATCAACCCCTGGGCTCCTTTGGTTGAGACAACCTGGGGGTCAAAATCACTTTCAGCTTTGATGACCGCCTTGATCAGTGACCGATCAAGCTGAAATTTCTGGGCAAAATGGGAAATCAGTGTTTCCAGCCGGGAGGGTTCCCCTTCACTGCGGTATAAGCGATACTTATTGGTTGTGGGAACGTTGGTAAAATGGAGCCGCCCCTGCTCATCGACATAACGGTAAACTCCGGCTTGACCCGATGTTGGAGTCAACAGCAACACAAACAGGAAGCTGGTTATCAATAAGCGAACAGGAATAAACATGAGTATTTTATAACCTTTAATCATTGATCCGTCAAGTAACGTCTGAAATACTTGACAACAGGTAAAATCGGAACCGATAATATCGATCAAAAGGAAACTGCTGATCATGCAAAAAGGTCATGGAATGGATATTACTTTATGCAAGTTACAACAGATTTTTTAATCATTGGTACCGGGATCGCCGGACTCTCCTATGCTTTGAAAGTTGCGGATCATGGAACTGTCGCGCTGGTAACAAAGCGTGATATCGATATTTCAGCGACCCAGCTGGCACAAGGAGGAATTGCGACAGTTTTTTCAAAAGAAGATAGTTTTAGCTCGCATGCCGAAGATACAATGGTTGCTGGTGTCTATCTTTCTAATCCGGAAATCGTCGATCTGGTTGTTCAATCTGGCCCTCAGGCAATCCATGATCTGATCGACTGGGGGGTTAAATTCAGTCGAAAATCGAACCATCAGTACGACCTGACCCGTGAAGGTGGTCACAGCCATCGACGTATTCTCCATGCCAAGGATGCCACCGGGCGTGAAATTGAACGTGCTCTGGTTGAAGCGGCACTCGACCATCCCAATATCACCCTATACCAGCAACATATTGCCGTTGATCTGATCACCGAAAATAAAGTTGCACAGACCAGGCTCAAGCAGAATCGCTGTCTTGGTGCTTATGTTTTAGATAAAAAAAACAAGGAAGTGATGACCTTCGGTGCTGAGTTTACGGTTCTGGCAACTGGAGGAGCGGGTAAGGTTTATTTATTTACCTGCAATCCCGACATTGCAACCGGTGACGGTGTGGCGATCGGTTGGCGTGCCGGAGCCGATGTTGCCAATATGGAATTTATGCAGTTTCACCCCACCACCCTCTTTCATCCTCACGCTAAATCATTTTTGATTTCAGAAGCAGTGCGTGGAGAAGGTGGAATTCTGAAGCGCGGGGATGGTTATGCTTTTATGCCCGACTATCATGAGTTGAAAGATCTGGCACCTCGAGATATTGTTGCCAGAGCCATCGATAACGAAATGAAAAAATCGGGGGCAGATTGTGTCTTCCTCGATATCACCCACAAAGGTGCCGATTTTATCAAAGAACATTTCCCCATGATCAACGCAACCTGCCTGAGTTTCGGAATTGACATGACTAAAGAGCCAATCCCGGTGGTTCCGGCAACTCATTATCTCTGTGGTGGCTTATGTGCTGATAAAAATGGCGAAACCAATATTCACAATCTGTTTGCCATTGGTGAAGTAGCCTGTACCGGGCTCCATGGTGCCAATCGCCTGGCCAGTAACAGTCTTCTTGAAGGGATAGTCTTTGCTAAAAAAGCTGCCGAAGCTTCTTTATCCCGCCTCGGAGAACAAAATCCAAAAATCCCTTCTGTTCCCTCCTGGGATTGCGGTAATGCAACCGACAGCGACGAGGAGGTTATCGTTGCCCATAACTGGGATGAGATCCGCCGCTGCATGTGGAACTATGTCGGCATCGTTCGCTCCGACAAACGTCTCCAGCGGGCGATGAATCGGATCCTCATGATTCAAAAAGAAATTGATCAATACTACTGGGACTTTCTGCTCACTTCTGACTTGATTGAACTGCGCAATATTACCACGGTCGCCCGGTTGATTGTTCAAAGTGCCCTGTCGCGCCATGAAAGCCGGGGGTTACATTACACCATTGACTATCCAGATCGGGACGATCAAAATTTTAAACATGATAGCGTCATCCCGGGAGCTTGATTCTTCGTTCACAATACCAGTAAAGGGAGTTATTTTGGATATCGATACAATCCGGAAAAATATTAATCGGCTCGACGATGAACTTTTACATATTTTCAACGAACGTGCCGCTCTGGCACTGAAGATTGGTGCACTGAAAAAGGGGCTTGATCTGCCGATTTACGATCCCAGACGAGAAAAACTGATCTTTGAGAGGATGCAGGGTAAAAATTGTGGTCCTCTGGATAACTCGGCTATTATACGGCTGTTTGAGCGGGTGATTGATGAGAGTCGCAGTCTGGAACGGACCCACACGAAAGGAAGTCGCTGAAATGCTTGTGATTATGAAAAGAACGGCAACGGAGGAAAATCTGCAGCAGGTCAAACAATTTCTGGTTGAGCAGGATTGTGATTTTCATCAATCAACCGGAACTGATCGAATTATTCTCGGAGTTGTTGGCGATACCAGTAATATCAATTGTACGGCACTTAAGAAAATTTCCGGAGTGCTTGATTTCTACCAGATCCCTGATGACGATTAGCGACAGGGGGACAAACTCCCCCTGCCATCAAGCTCTTATTTTTCTCAGCCAACCACCTCAGATTTGGTAAAGACCGTGCGCAGGATCTCCCCTGCCCCTTCAATCGCCTCCCGGGCCCCCTCTTCTCGATCAACCAGAGTGACAATACCAACGACCTCTAGCCCCTCTGCCCTGGCCCGTTCGACCGCTTTCATCGAGGAACCTCCGGTTGTGGTTACGTCTTCAACAATTACGACTTTAGACCCCGGCGGTAGATTCTTTCGTCCTTCCAACCATTGACCGGTTCCGTGCCCCTTTGGTTCTTTACGGATAATAAAGGCATGCAGATTGACACCTTCCAGCTGTGCGGCAATCGAAGTTGCGGTCGCAATTGGATCAGCCCCAAGAGTCAACCCACCAACCCCGTCAATGGGCTCACCAAACTGCTTCACTTCTTCCCAGAAAGCCTGACCCACCAACAACCCGCCACGAGCGTGTAAGGTTGTCTGTTTACCATCGAAATAAAAATTACTTTTCCGACCAGAAGCCAGAGTCACTTCACGTTCCTCATAGGATAAATCACAAATAATTGTCTTTAGTTCTTCTTTAATACTCATTGACTCTCTCCTTGGAATAACTTCAAGTATTCATACTTAACAGTATGATTTATATCAAAAAAGCCCTAATTGACTACTATCGGTCAGACGTGGAAACTTGACCGGATAATCGCCGCTGAAACAGGCATCACAAAAATCTAACTTATGATCTCCAAACTGCTTCAGAGCCGCATGCAATCCATCCAGATTGAGATAATTGAGACTATCTGCAGTCACGTAACGGGTGATTTCCTCGATACTATGAGAAGCGGAGATCAACTCCTTGCGCGACGGGGTATCAATGCCGTAGAAACAGGGGTAACTGGTCGGCGGACTGGAAATTCGTAAATGAATTTCTTTGGCACCGGCATTGCGAATCATCTTTACGATTTTACGAGCCGTGGTTCCGCGCACAATTGAATCATCAACAACCACAACCCGCTTACCTTCAAGAATATCGCGAACTGGATTGAGTTTTATCTTGACCCCAAAATGGCGAATGGCCTGTTGTGGTTCAATGAAGGTTCGACCGACATAATGGTTACGGATCAAACCCAACTCAAATGGCAATCCTGCCTCTTCAGCATAACCCATTGCCGCCGGCATACCCGAATCGGGTACGGCAATCACCAGATCAGCGTCGACCGGATACTGGCGAGCCAACTGGCGACCAAATTCTTTCCGCACTGGATAAACCATCCGATTAAAAATACGGCTGTCAGGCCGTGCAAAATAGATATATTCAAAAATACAGGGTGTATTTCTGACCTTCTGCTGCTGAAATGGAAAGTGCGATTTCATCCCTTTTTTATCTATTACAATCATTTCTCCCGGCTCAATTTCACGGATATATTCAGCTTCTATCAGGTCAAAAGCGCATGATTCAGAAGAAACGACAAACGCACCATCCAACTTGCCAAGGCTCAGCGGGCGAAATCCACTTGGATCGCGTACTGCAATCATCCGGGTCTCGGTCAGAAAAGCCAAACTATAGGCTCCCTTGACCTGTCGCAAAGATTCACAAACCCGCTCAACCAGAGAATCGGATTGGGATCGGGCAATCAAATGGATGATGGTTTCGGTATCAGCGGTGGTCGAAAAGATGGATCCACTCTTTTCAAGATCATTCCGTAGTTCCAGAGAGTTAACCAGGTTGCCATTATGAGCGACAGCAATACTGCCGCGTGAATAATCAACCATGATTGGCTGACAATTTTTCATATCATTGCCGCCTGCGGTTGAGTAACGAACATGACCGATTGCAGAACGTCCCGGCAACTTTTCAAAAACATCATCCCGTTTAAAAACATCAGCAACTAACCCCATGCCTAAGTGGGCTTTCAGGTGCATGCCGTCTGAGGCAACGATACCGCAACTTTCCTGACCGCGATGTTGCAGGGCATAAAGACCCAGATAAGTCAGATTGGCAGCTTCGGGGTGGCCAAAAATTCCAAACACACCACATTCATCATGGAATTTATCAAACATGAATATCAATGACTCCTTAAGTCAGTTAGAACAATTCTTTAAAACTAGTCAGATTACAGTTAGTAAAGCCGGGACTGTCCCCAGATTCATCGGGGGCTGTCCCGCATTTACTGAATAGTTACAGCTCTTTTTGAATAAAGTTTACCGCATTCCGGTACAATATTAAGCCCATCCCCTCTTCAGGTAACGTTTCCCGGGTCCAACGGGGATGATGAGTGCGGTGAGTATAGGCTTCGGGATGTGGCATGAGGCCGAATAACCGTCCGGTCGGATCACAGATTCCAGCGATGGAAGCCTCACTGCCGTTTGGATTGTCGGGAAATTCCATACTTGGATGGAGATCACAATCGGCATACTTCATCACCGTCAGATGGAGATCTTCCAGCTGTTGCAGAGTTTTTGGACTATCGGCAACGAACTTCCCTTCACCATGCCGGACCGGCAGATAGAGACCATTCAGTCCACGGGTATAAATACAGGGTGACTCCGGATCGATTTTCAGCCAACTCCAGCGATTCTCAAACCGCCCCCGATCATTATTTGTCAGGGTACAGGTCTGCCGAAAATTGCCGTCAATTGCCGGTAACAAACCCATTTTCACCAGCAACTGAAAACCGTTACAAACACCCATGACCAGTTTTCCAGCAGCGATAAATTCTTTCAACTGCTCTGCCAGAGAATCATCCTCCCCAACAACCCGGGCATGCAGTAAACGATTTGCCCCGGCCTTGGCACTGCCGAGATCATCGCCGTCAAGGAAACCACCTGCCAGGTTGAGAAAATGGTAATCGTTCAGGTTGATCCGGCCCGCAAGTAATTCTGTGATATGGACAATATCGGCAGCGGCACCAGCCAAACGACAAGCATGAGCAACTTCGCGTTCGCAATTGGTACCATAACCCGAAATAACAATGGCTTTAACTGTTTTGGCCATTTCACATCTCCCGTAAAGGTGCTTGCCACGCCTGTTTCAGATCTTTCAGAGACACCTGTAGCAGTTTCTGCCCATGCAACCCGTTAATACTCAGTTCAGGCTGGGTCGTGACCTGGCCGATACAACGACAACTCTGCCCGGCAAACAGTGCCTCAAAAGTCTCTTTTTGGCTCGATCGAACCGTAACCAGCAAGCGACTCTGGGATTCAGAAAAAAGGAGCTTATCCTCTCGAATATAGTCTTCAACTTCGATATAGGAAAGCTCAATCTGCATCCCGAAGCCCCCGGCAAAAGCCGACTCAGCCAGAGCGACACCGAGCCCGCCATCGGAAAGGTCGTGACAGGAAGCAATCAACCCCTGTTGCTGAGCCTGGTTAAGAGTCCGATAGCGCAGCAAGGCCTGTCCTGCATCAACCTGCGGAACCTGACTCCCCAACTCATCGTGTTGGGCGTAGTATTCCGAGCCACCCAATTCATCAGCAGTGATTCCAAGCAGATAAACCAGATCTCCAGCTTGTTTTACATCCATCGACACCGCCTTGCGGGCATCGGCAATCTTGCCGATCACCGAGAACAGAACCGTTGGTGGGATTGAGATCTTGGTGCCACCGATCTGATAATCATTCTTCATCGAATCTTTACCCGAGATCAGCGGCACACCGTAAGCGACACAATAATCGTACAATGCCTGATTGGCACGAACCAACTGCGCGGCCTTATATTGTCCATCGGGAGTTTTGATACTTTCCACCGGGTCACACCAGCAGAAGTTATCCAGGCCGGCAGCGTGATCAATATCACCACCTACCGAGACATAGTTACGTAAACCTTCGTCAATGGCACAGGCCATCATGTGATAGGTGTCAATATCACTATAACTGGGGCAGATTCCATGGGAAACCACCACGCCTTCGAAGGAATCGAGTAACGGCCGGTAAACTGCCGCATCTGAGGGGCCATCATTGACAACCCCGACCAGCGGTTTAATCACCGTTCCCGCCTGGACTTCGTGGTCATAGCGACGAACAACCGATTCCTTGGAACAGATATTCAAGCGCGATAAAAGCTGCTTCAGTTCATCGCCAAGATTTTCGGGTTGCGCGAAATCGGGTTCTGCTAATTCTTTCGGCTGCCACTTTGCCGGGATCACCATCTGCGGGACCCCTTCGTGGACAAACTCCATACTCAGATAGGAGACGGTTTTCCCTTCGTAGAAACATTGGAAATAGCCGGAATCAGTAAAGAGACCGAGGTCGGTCGCATCAACATCCATCTCTTTGGCCAGACTGAGAAAAGCATTCAGTTTATCGTCTGGAACCGCCAGAGTCATCCGTTCCTGAGCTTCAGAAATCAGGATTTCCCACGGTTGCAGCCCTGGATACTTCAGCGGGGCGCGATCAAGATGAAGCTCTAAACCTCCCGTATCTTCGGCCATTTCACCAACGGAGGAAGAGAGACCGCCAGCACCATTATCAGTAATTGAGTTATACAAACCACGATCGCGGGCGATCAACAGGAAATCGAACATTTTACGCTGGGTAATCGGATCGCCAATCTGCACCGCAGTCACCGGCGAACCTTCATGCAACTCCTCCGAAGAGAAAGTCGCTCCGTGAATACCATCCTTACCGATCCGACCACCGGTCATGACAATATGATCACCCACTTGAACTTTTTTCTCGTGACACGGTTTACCATGCAGCATCCGTGGCATCAACGCAGCCGTGCCGCAATAGACCAATGGTTTTCCGGCAAATCGATCATCAAAAACCAGGGAACCATTGATGGTAGGGATGCCGCTTTTGTTACCGCCATGCTCAACCCCTTCAACCACACCATCAAAGATGCGACGGGGATGCAAAAGACGGGGCGGCAACTCTCTCTTGAGGAAAGGTGAGGCAAAACAGAAAACATCGGTATTAAATATCAGCCGTGCCCCCATTCCAGTGGCAACGCCGTCCCGGTTGACACCAACGATCCCGGTCAAAGCACCGCCGTAGGGGTCAAGTGCACTGGGAGAATTATGGGTTTCAACTTTAAAAACAAGGCTCCAGTCAGCGTTGAACTCAATCACACCGGCATTGTCTTTAAACACCGAAAGGCAATAATCGTTGTGGCCGAGATTCTCACGAACTTTGTCGGTCGCTCCGACAATAAAGGTTTTAAACAACGAATCGATCACCTGCCGATTCCCATGTTCATCTTCATAGTTAATTTTTGCCGAGAAAATTTTATGTTTGCAGTGTTCACTCCAGGTTTGAGCCAGCGTCTCCAGTTCAACATCGGTTAACTCAGTGCCAAGACCAACCTTCTGCCGTTCAGCAACAACCTGGGGATCGGCAATATGACGCTTGATTTTATCCATTTCTTCAAGGTTCAGAGCCAACATCCCCTGCCGACTGATGTCGAGCAATTCCTCATTCGACAACTGCAGACTCAGGGTACGAACTGTCGGAGCAGCATCACTGACAACTTTGGGGACCGAAACCGGCACACCAACTTGAGGATCAAGTTCATCCGCCGACAGAATTATCCAGTGTTGGATCAAACCATTGGCCAGAAAGTCTCCGGCAACCTTCTCTGCCATCGCTTTGTTGGTCAAACCGGCGAACAGATATTGGGTGGAAGTATAAACAGCCTCCCCGGCAGCAAAAGGACGTCCGGTCAGATATTCAATCGCTTCTTTTGCTGTACGACCGGGATTATCGGTCACTCCTGGTCGAAATCCGACTTCAATCAACATATCAAAAGAACTTGCCAGGGGTTGATTGATCGCATACTCCTGAATCACCGGATCAGAAAACGGACCGGCAGCAGCCCGTTCCACTTCCTCATCACTGAGTGCCGCATCCAGGGTATAAACATCCAGGGTTCGTATCGAGTGCAGGTCAATATGCAGATGCTCTTTCAACTCACGCTGAACGCGTTCACCGCGAGCATCTTTGACACCGTCTTTAAGTCCTACAACAATTCTCCAGGCCATTTTTACTCCAAAAAGGGTGTGAATCAGGAAACCATAACCAAGTCAGTTTCAAAACAGAAACTGGCTCGACTCTGTCGTCCGACAATAATTTCCGGGGCATGACCACATTCGGTCAGGGTTTTACGGAATGATTGTTCTGCAAGATCGGGGCAATTATTTTCTTCACTCAAATGTGCCAGAAACAGTGCTTCAAGACCAGACCAGCAAATATCTTCCAGCAACGAACATGATTCACTATTGGATAAGTGGCCATGCCGGCTGCGAATTCGTTGTTTCAGTTCCCAGGGATAAGTTCCATCCTGCAGCATCTGTTCGTCGTGATTTGCTTCCAGGATCAGAACTCGACAGTTTTGCAACTGATTGGCCACCAGACGTGTCGACAGTCCAAGATCAGTGGCGAAACCAATCTTCCCCTCATTCGACTCAATAGTAAAGCCAACCGGGTTAACTGCGTCGTGGGTCGTTGAGAATGACGAAATTTGCAAGTTTTGCAGAGAGAAGGTGGACCCGGCAGTGAAAAGTTTCAGGTCAGCTATTTTACCAAGTTTAGGTAAAGCAGCATGGGTTTTTCGATCAATGTAGACAGGTAAATCATGCCGCCGTGCCAGAGGACCGATACCGCCAACATGATCATGGTGTTCGTGAGTCACCAGAATTGCATCCAGATCATCACCTGTTAAACCAACGGTCGACAAACGACGCACTGTTTCTACACCTGACAGCCCGGCATCAATCAACAAGCGGCAGCCATCGACCTCAACCAGCGTGCTATTACCACGACTACCACTAGCCAGCAGACATACTCGCATTTGACTGTTCCCTTTCATCCTGCAGGCCCGACGGTGAACTGGCTACTACAGAGCGTTGCCCTTATACCTAATATTGCCCCTTGCTGCAAGAAAGAAAACCGGGTCACGATTTTCAGTAAAAGTGATTTGCAAACTGGAAAAATTTAGGTATTCTGGAAGTAATTCTTCAGTCGCTGCAAAAAACTGCAGATCAGGAAGATAATCAACTATTTTTTCATACACTACAAGGAGGTTATAGATGTCTGTAAAAGTTGCAATTAACGGTTTTGGTCGAATTGGTAGAAATGTCTTGCGGATTGCCAGCCAATCCAATGATTTCGAGGTGGTTGCTGTTAACGATCTAACCGACGCAAAAACCCTGGCTCACCTGTTTAAATACGATTCTGTTCACGGTATTTTTTCGGGCGAAGTTAGCACCGATGGGGACAATTTGATTGTTAATGGTCAATCGATCAAAATTCTTTCCCAACGCGATCCGTCTCAGTTGCCATGGCAAGAGTTGAACATTGACATTGTCATTGAATCAACCGGATTTTTCAGCAGCCGTGACCTGGCAACACAACATTTAACCGCTGGAGCAAAAAAAGTCGTGATCAGCGCGCCGGGAAAAGATATCGATATCACCGTCTGTATGGGGATTAATGAATCAGATTACAATCCGGCGACAGATCATATCATTTCCAATGCATCTTGCACCACCAACTGTCTGGCTCCAGTGGCCAAAGTTCTGCTGGAAAAATTTGGTGTGGTTCGCGGGATGATGACCACAGTTCACTCCTACACCAACGATCAGAACATCCTCGATCTGCCCCACAAGGACCTGCGTCGTGCCCGGGCTGCCGGGGTCAATATGATCCCGACCACTACCGGTGCCACCAGTGCAGCCGCCCTGGTTCTGCCGCAGCTTAAAGGCAAGCTTGCGGGGATGGCGATTCGGGTTCCGACACCCAATGTTTCCCTCATTGATCTGGTTGTTGAAACTGAAAAACCGACCAGTGTCGCTGCAGTCAATGCCGCCATGCAGTCTGCGGCAGAAAATGAGTTGAAAGGGATTCTCGATTATTGCGATCTCCCCCTGGTATCTCACGATTTCAACGGCTCCTCTGCCTCTTCAACAGTGGATGCCCTGAGTACTGCTGTTCTGGGCGAAACCATGGTTAAAGTGTTGGCCTGGTACGACAACGAATGGGGCTACTCCTGTCGGGTTTATGATCTGGTTCGTTATATTGCCGCACAATAAATCAAAACTGGAGAATCTGATGTTCAACAAAAAGTCCCTGAAAGATATCGATGTTAAAGGCAAACGGATTTTCTGCCGCTGTGATTTCAATGTTCCAATCAATGATGATGGTGAAATTGCTGACGATACCCGCATCAAAGCAGCATTGCCTACCATCCGCTATCTGCTTGATCAGGGAGCAAAGGTGATCCTTGCCTCCCACCTTGGTCGACCAAAGGGAAAACCGGATCCAGCTTTCAGCCTTTGTCCGGTGGCAACCCGTTTGAGTCAACTGCTTGGACAGCAGGTGATTATGGCGCCCGACTCTATTGGTGAGAATATTCAACTTTTAGCCCAACAGTTGAATGCAGGGAGTGTCATGCTGCTGGAAAATGTCCGTTTTCATCGCGGTGAAACAGACAATGATCCCCTCTTTGCGAAACAACTCGCTTCTCTGGGTGAGATCTATGTCAATGATGCCTTTGGCACCGCACACCGTGCTCATGCATCCACAGAAGGGGTTGCTCACCTACTGCAACCTGCCGTCGCTGGGTTTCTGATGGAAAAAGAGTTGCAATATCTTGGCGGGGCGCTGGAAAAACCGCAACGTCCCTTTGTTGCGATTATTGGTGGTGCCAAAGTGAGTGATAAAATCACTGTGATTGAAAATCTGCTGACCAAGGTTGATGCCATTCTTATTGGTGGCGGGATGGCCTACACCTTCCTGAAATCTCAGGGAGTTGAAATTGGGCAATCACTGGTCGAAAATGATCGTATTGCCATGGCAGCTGAAATACTCGATCAGGCCAAAAAACGGGGTATAAAATTTCTCTTACCAACAGATCATCTTGTCGCTGAGAAATTCTCTGCAGACAGTTCGGCAAGTATTGCCCAGAATAACAATTTTCCAGCGACCGGTATGGGTCTGGATATTGGTCCTGAAACAATCGAAGCCTATGTCCAACAGATTGATCTGGCACAAACGGTCATCTGGAACGGGCCCATGGGGGTTTTTGAATTCGACAATTTCGCCAGGGGAACTTTCGCCATCGCAGAAGCTCTGGCAAAATCAGCATGTCTGTCAATTATCGGTGGCGGTGACTCTGTCGCTGCAGTCAACAAATCCAACCTCCAAGAGCAAATGACCCACATTTCTACCGGTGGTGGGGCCTCCCTGGAATTTCTTGAAGGCAAAGATCTACCGGGAGTTGTTGCTCTGACAGACGCTTAGCCATCCAACAGGACAGGAGCAAATGATGCGCAGACCTTTCATAGCAGGGAATTGGAAACTGAATCAAACGATCGCTGAATCGAGAGAGTTGGCCCAGCAGTTAGTAGCTAATCTGGCAGGAGTTGAGGATCGGGATATCGTCATTGCGCCAGTTTTTACTGCACTCTCAACAGTTGCAGAGGTGATTAAAAATTCACCAATTCAACTTGCGGCGCAAAATTGCTATCCACAGATTCAAGGGGCATTTACTGGTGAAGTTTCTCCACTGTTACTTCAAGATGTGGGTTGTAACTATTCAATTCTTGGTCATTCCGAGAGGCGTCAATTGATGGGAGAAACTGACAGTTTTATCAATTTGAAACTTCTCAAGGTTCTGGAAACAGGACTTTTGCCAATTCTTTGCATTGGAGAAACGTTACAAGAGCGGGAAGAGAACCGAATGCTTGAAGTCCTCACCCGGCAGATTGAAGGGGGGCTCGACACCCTTACGGCAGAACAAATGGCCGGCGTCGTGATCGCTTATGAACCAATCTGGGCTATTGGCACTGGTATAACAGCAACAGATGATCAAGCGCAGGACGCTCATTCGTTTATCCGCAACCTTATTCGGGAACTATTCAACACTGAGGTTGCCGCAGCAACACGAATTCTCTACGGTGGCAGTGTTAAACCTGATAATGTTGATGGCTTGCTGGCTCAGGAGGATATCGACGGTGCACTGGTTGGTGGGGCGAGTTTGAAAGCGGAAGATTTTACCCGGATTGTCCGTTTTGAAAGTTGAAGGAGTTCCATCTTCTCTCACCGGCAGACAAGAGAAGATGGAACAACCAGAGTTTCTATCAAGATTCTTTTAAAGCATAACCTGCGCCACGCACAGTGTGAATCAGCTTTTTATCAAATTTCTGATCAATCTTGTTGCGCAGGTAATTTACATAAACATCAATAATATTGGTAAAAGAGTCAAAAGTATAATCCCAGACATTCTCGGCAATCATAAGTCGCGTCAATACCCGATTAGGATTGCGGATAAAATACTCCATCAATGCGTATTCCTTGGAGGTTAGAACAATCTCTTCTCCGGCCCGCCAGACTTTATGAGTAACCGGGTCAAGTCGCAGGTCAGCAAAAAATATTTCTGCCCCCCGGTCATTACTCCCGCGCCGGATCAAGGCTCGACACCGCGCTACCAACTCAACAAAGGCAAATGGTTTGGCCAGATAATCATCAGCGCCAATATCCAGACCGGACACTTTATCATCGACAGAATCGCGAGCGGTCAAACAAAGAACAGGGGTCTGGATATCGTTCTCACGAAGATAGCGAATTGCTGCCAGGCCATCCATTTTGGGGAGCATAAGATCCATCAGAATCAGGTCAAAGGGTTGTGACTCTGCCTTCTTAACCCCTTCTTCACCGTCAAAAGCGACATCAACAGTAAAACCTTCTTCCTCAAGACCACGCTGTATAAAAGTTGAAACCTTACTTTCATCTTCAACAACAAGAATACGCATTGATACTCTCCTTTATCCGTAACGCTGACTCTTAAACTAATAATAACTTTCTTATTAGATCAAACTAGCAGAAATTCTAATGTTCCACAAGAAAAAATCAGTATTATAGCTATCATTTGCGCTGAACTGCCCACTGACAGGTAAACCGGCAAGAGCACTCCTCTCAGCAGAATGATGAGACTGACAGTAGACAGAAGAGAAAAGAATCAGAATTTTCAGATCTTTTTTCTCTTTATTGGTCAAAGGTGAACCGTTGACTGGTAAATTTTCTCAGGTCTCCTTGTAACTCTCCGCTAGAAAAAATAAGCGATCAGCATCGAGAATTTCAATTATCTTCCCTTTAACGTGAATCACCTCATCGTCAGATAATTTGCGCAAGGTTCGAGACAAGGTTTCACTGGTTGTCCCCAGATTGGATGCCAACTGGGTCTTAGAAACTGGCAGTGAAACTGATCTCGTTCCGGGATGACCGAGACTCAGTAAATAACGTGCTAACCGGGCCGGCACATCACGAAAAGTCAGATCTTCAATCTGCACCGTGAACTGACGTAGAAAACGGGACAATCCGGCAATCATGTTAATTGCCAATCGCGAATGTTGATGTAAAAGGTCCAGAAATTCTCGCTTAGGAAAAAATAACAGGGTTGAAGGTTGAAGGGTTTCAGCAAAGGCGGGATAACGACCGTCATCAAAAATTGCGGCCTCAGCAAAACTGTTACCCGTTTGCACCACCTGTAAAATGCGCTCCCGCCCATCAGGAGAGAGTTTATAGACCTTCACCTTACCCGCAGCGACAATGTAAAAACCTTCCGCAACAGCCCCCTCCTCAAATAGGATTTCCCCTTTTTCAAACTTACGAATGCGAAGAATTGAGAGCAACAAGTGCAGGTCTTCCGGGGTCACACCAGAGAACAAAGGGCACTGCTTAATAATTTTTGAAGTATCAATATCCACTTGTCACCCTTTCTAATATTAAAATACTTCTATCTTTCATCTCTTTTGGTTAAAATGGCGTGCACTTAAATGAAAAGGAGATAGTAATGAAGTCATTTCAACTACTTATAATCAGCTTTTTAATTCTTGTCAATTCAATAAGTATCGCATTCTGTCAGGATATCACCCTCTCCTGGGATCCCAGCCCAACCCCGGAAGTCGCAGGCTACAAAATATATTACAAACAAGATAATGCCAACTATCCTTTCGATGGCACCGGAGCTGCTGAAGGAATTTCTCCTGTTGATGTCGGCGATACACTATCGGCCACCCTGACGGAGTTGGGTGATGAGGTTGTCTACTTTTTCACGGTCACCGCTTATAGTACCGACAGTGAGAGTTCCTACTCAAACATTGTCAGCAACAGTTGGTTACCAGCATTGGTCATTCCAACCATTGGTGCAACCAATGAACCGGTTCCTGTCACCTTCCGTTGGGAAACGGCTCCATCCGACTACGATGTCACCTATACCCTCTTTTATGGTACCGACCAGACAGAAGTGAGGAATGTCGAGATTATTGTAGTACCTCCTCCAATATCGGGAAACAATACCATTCTACCTGGTGTTATTGTCATCCTGGTGGCTCTTTTACTCCTTACACTAAGGTATCGTCCAGCAACAAAACTCTCACAGCAAGCTGTCGCTCTTCTCTATGTTATTTTACTCGGGGGGATGTTAACTGCCTGTGGTGGTGGAGGTGGTGGAGGTGATTCCGCGAGTGATCGTTCCACTACAAGCACCGAATCAACGGTGTTTTCAGTCAACAAAGGCAGTAGTGATTATCATCAGGCCTATGATCTGGAACCATCAACAACCTATTACTGGAAAGTTGTTGCAACGGATACACAGAATCCGAATCTGACCTATGAAAGTGAAGTAAGACGGTTCACAACTGAAGATTTTTAATAAATGAGCCCCTTACTGTCACCGCACTGAGGAAAAGAGAGACAGATTACCCGGATATTTCAGCAATATCGGCCAATAACATAGCCGTTTTGTCCTCCATCAACATTGTATCCCCGCGTGATTCAACATTCAGTCGGATCACCGGCTCAGTGTTGGATTCACGCAAGTTCAATCGCCACTCCCCCATATCCAGGCTCAAACCGTCGGTGAAATCAATTCCACAGCAGTTGGGTTCGTAGCGCTGGCGAACAGTTTCTATAACCAGGGCAGAGTCTCCAACTGTCCGGTTAATTTCACCACTGGCAGGAAATTTTTCCATCCGTTCTTTGACCAGCTGCAATAGGCTCAATCCACGTTGACTCATCAACTCAACAATCATCAGCCACGGAATCATTCCGCTATCACAGTAGGCAAAATCACGGAAATAGTGGTGTGCACTCATCTCCCCGCCATAGAGAGCATTTTCAGCGCGCATCCGTTCTTTGATAAAAGCATGTCCGGTCTTGCTCTGGATCGGCACACCTCCGGACTGGTTAACAAGATCAATGGTATTCCAGATCAGCCGGGGATCATGAATAATTTTTTGCCCGGGGTTCTTTGCTAACAACATCTGGCTCAGCAAACCGACAATATAGTAGCCCTCGATAAACTGCCCTTGATCATCAAAGAAAAAACAGCGATCAAAGTCCCCATCCCAGGCAATTCCGACATCGGCCCCGTGCTTCAGTACGGCATCGCGGGTCAGGGTGCGATTTTCTGGTAAAAGTGGATTAGGAATGCCGTTAGGAAAGCTCCCGTCGGGTTGATGACAAATCTTCACAATCTCCAGTGGTAAATGTTCTTCGAGAAGATCAATAATCGGTCCCGCGCAGCCATTACCTGCATTCATGACGACTTTCAATGGTCTTATTTCAGAGCGGTCGATGTAAGAGAGGAG